>JBDTTK010000565.1:0-3598 GCA_039930685.1 Bryobacteraceae bacterium
TCGTTGGCGATGCCGACGTCGACGAGTTCGAACAGGCCGGACATGACTTCCGCCGCGGTCTTGCCGTACTTCCACAGATTCTTGCGGTAGTTGAGATCACACGAGACCGTGAGTCCGGCTGCGCGCGCCGCTTCCATGCTCTCCCGGGCGAGCGCTGCGGCGGACTCGCTCAGCGCCGGCGTAATGCCGGTGATGTGAAACCAAGACGCGCCCGCGAAAGCCTTCCCCCAGTCGATCACGCCGGATTTTGCGATCGCGATGCTCGCGCCGTCGCGGTCGTAGACGACCTTGGAGGCGCGCTGGTTGGCGCCGGGTTCGACGAAGTAGATGCCCATGCGGCCCGGACCGCGGACGATCGCGGATGTGTCGACACCGAAGCGGCGCAGTTCGGCCACGCACCCATCGGCAATGGGATTTGCGGGAAGGACGGTGACGTAGCGCGCGGGCATTCCGAAGCCCGATACAGCGACGGCGACATTCGCCTCGCCTCCTCCGAATGTGGCAACAAACTGGGGGGATTGCAGGAAGCGTTCAAATCCTGGAGGAGCAAGCCGAAGCATGATCTCCCCGAAGCTAACGACGAGTTTCGACATTCTCCAGAGAGGATATCAAGAGGCTAGGCGTGTCGGTGTGATAACGTTCCCAGATTCCATTGGAATCCCGGAACCGCGTGCCCTTCGAACGAGCGGCTCTTGCGGACAGCGGACCGCATCTCGCCCGGCGTCATGCCCGTCACGCGCTTGAAGGCCCTCGTCATATGGCTTTGATCGGCATAGCCCGCGTCCGCCGCGAGCGTCGCGAGATCGACTTCGTGCTTCGCCATCTCGCCGCAGACCCAGCGGACGCGCACTCCCTCGATGTAGTCGTGCAGTCCCATGCCGCGCCTCCGCGCGAACGTTCGCGACAGGTGCACCGGATGCACACCCGCCTCGCGCGCCAGATCTTCGAGCCGGAGTTTGTCGCGAAATTCGCAATGGATGCGATCGGCGACCCGCGATAGCCAGCGCGGCGTTATCTCTTCAGCGAGGGCCGGAAGACGAGTGACTTCGGCCTCGAGCTCGGCGGTGAGGCAGGACATCGCCATCTCGGAATCGGGCGCGTCCAGAAAGGCCCGATAGAGCGAAGATGCCAGCCAGACGGCGCGTCCACCCATGCGGTCCGCTCCGGCGCGGGGCGGGTTGCGCTCGAACACTCCGCTATCCGCCTCCGGAATTTCTATCGTGAAGAAGCGCGCGCCGCCGTCGCCGATCTCGTCCGCATGTTCGAACTGCCGCGGATGATAGACGAGGTGGAAGGGCTGGTATTCGAGAGAGAATCCAGCGGCGCGCTCGCGGTATGCGCCGCTGAGCAAAAAACTGAAGTACGGCCGCACGTGTCCGTGCGGCGGCACTTCCCACGCGTTCTTATGATTGACCTCGCTCAGAACATACGAATGCGACGCGTGCGCTGGAGCGTTCCGCGGGCTACCCGGGTCAAGAATCACCCGGCGGGCGACTGAGCCGAAGTATTCGCCGGGGCCGAGGTTCTTTCGCATGGCAGGTTCTCAATGTACAAGACGTGGGGGCGGTGCGACCGATAGCATGGAACATGCGCTCTTTTCTGTTGTTTGCGGCCTTTCTTGTGGCGGTTTCCCAGATCCGGGCAGCGGACCGGCCCAGCGTCCCAGGACCGGTCTACAATGCCGCCGGCAACCTCGTCCGCCCGGTCGATTATCGCGAGTGGATCTTCTTAACAGCAGGCATGGGAATGACGTACGGCCCGAATGGCCCCGCCCCGGGCGAAGAGCCCAGGTTCGACAACGTATTCGTGAATCCGGCTGCCTATCGCGAATTCGTGAAGACCGGCGAATGGCCGAATGGTTCGATCTTCATTCTGGAAATCCGCAAGGGCGAGCCGACTCAATCGATCAACCGGGGCGGCCGAACGCAGACCGCGCTCGTAGCGGTTGAGGCGGCTGTGAAAGATGAGACGCACTTCCCCGAGAAGTGGGCGTATTTCAATTTCCCGGTCCGGCGCGGAGAAGCATCTGCGGACACCAAGGCGTTTCCGAAGGCTACCGGTTGCTACTCCTGCCATAACCAGCACGGTGCCGTGGACAACACCTTCGTACAGTTCTATCCGACCTTGGTCGAGATTGCCAAAGCCAAGGGGACGTGGAAAGCTCCGGCGGAAGCCGCAAAATAATTGTCGGATCCGATTCGGCTTATTTCACGCCTGCAATGTTCAGGATGATGTTCAAGCCGAAGCCAAACAGCGCGGCGCCGAGCAGCACGCAAACCGGCAGCGTCAATACCCAAGCCAGGAGCAAATTCCGCAACGTCCTCATCTGAATTCCGGAGTTGTTGGCGACCATAGCTCCCGCCACGCCGGACGACAGGACGTGCGTCGTGCTGACCGGAAGGCCAAGGTAGTCCGCCGCCCCGATCGTCGTCATCGCCACCAGTTCCGCCGAGGCGCCCTGAGCGTAGGTGAGGTGTTCCTTACCGATCTTCTCACCCACAGTGATGACGATCCGCTTCCATCCGATCATGGTGCCGAGGCCGAGCGCGAGCGCAACCGCGACCTTCACCCAGACCGGAATAAAGCGGGTTAGCGAATCCATTCGCGACTTCAGGTCGGCCGCCGCCTTCGATTCTTCAGCTTCCGTCAACAGTTGCTGCTTGTTCAATTTTGCGAGAGACTCCGACACCATATATATGTCGGTCCGGAGGGAGCTGCGTTGGTCGCGATCGAGCGACGTCAAGCTTGCCTTTCCGTTCAGCCGATCGGAAATCTCGCGGCACTTTTCGGCGATGGCGGCGAAAGTCTTCTCGCTGACCGTGCCCGACGTGCGCATATAAAGGGACAGCTCCTCGGTCGACTGCCGCGGACCCACGGTTGTGCCTTTCGCATGCCGATCCATTTGCTGCGAGACCTGCTGCGTGGTCTGCACCATTTCCTGTAGAGACTGCTGACTGGTGCCCAGGTTGACGGCGTAGGTTGCCGGAACGATGCCGATGAGGATGAGCATGATCAGCCCCATTCCTTTTTGGCCATCGTTCGAGCCGTGGGCGAAGCTGACGCCGGTACACGTGATCATCAGCAAAAAGCGAATCCACGGCGGGGGCGCTTTGCCCTCCGGCGACCGGTACAACTCCGGCGCTTTGATCATTGCCTTGCAGAGCAACAGCAAGAGTGCAGCGGCGCAGAACCCGACCAACGGCGACACCAGCAGGGAGACTCCGACTTCACGCGCCTTCGCCCAATTGACGCCTTCTCCGAACGCCTGTCCTTTGACGAGCAGCGAGTTCGCCAGCCCGACGCCCATCATCGAGCCGATTAGCGTGTGAGAACTCGAAGCCGGTAGTCCGAAATACCACGTGCCAACGTTCCAGATGATGGCCGACAAAAGAAGTGCGAAGACCATGGCGAATCCGGCGGCGGACCCCACGTTGATCACGAGTTCGATCGGCAGCAGCGAGATGACGCCAAAGGCGACCGCGCCCGTTGACGTCAGCACTCCAATCAGGTTCCAGCAGCCGGACCACACCACGGCGGCGGTCGGCTTCAGAGTGTGCGTGTAAATGACGGTCGCTACGGCGTTCGCGGTATCGTGAAA
>JBDTTK010000566.1:0-3596 GCA_039930685.1 Bryobacteraceae bacterium
ACTCGGCCAATGACGAACTTCTGGATGACACGCCGGTGGATCGTCGCTCTCGCGGCACTGACGCTGGCCGGGTGCGCGGTGGGTCCGGACTACAAGAAGCCGCAGGTTCCGACTGCGCCGCAGTTTCGCGGCGCCGAAGCAGGCACCGCGGACAAGCCGTCGCTCGCCGAGACGAAATGGGCGGACCTGTTCCAGGACGACACGCTCAAAGGCTTGATTCGCGATGGCCTCACCTCGAACTTCGATGTGCGCATCGCCGCCGAGCGCGTTCTGCAAGCGCGCGCCTCACTCGGCATCTCGGAATCGCAGTTGTTCCCCACGGTCAATGCAACCGGTCAGTTCTCGGCCGTTCGGAATTCGCGTATCGGCGCGAACCGTTTCGTGCCCCCCGGAGTCAGCTTGGATTCAAGCTACACGCAGGCCGGCTTCTCCCTCGGATGGGAGCTTGACGTCTGGGGACGCATCCGCCGCCTGAATGAATCCGCCCGAGCCCAGTACCTTGCGAGCGAAGAGGCGCGCCACGGAGTCATCACGACGCTCGTTAGCGATATCTCGACGACATACTTCAGTCTGCGCGAACTGGACCTCGAACTCGCCATTGCTCAGAAGACGAAAGACATCGCGCAAAAGGGCCTCCAGATTACTACCGCCCGCCACGACCGTGGCGCCGCTACCGGACTCGACGTTCACCAGGCTGAGCAGTTCCTCTACACCGCCACCGCCCAGATCGCCAGCATCGAACGGCAAATCGCTCAGACCGAAAACGCGATGAGCCTGCTGCTTGGCCGCAGCCCGGGCGACGTCCCACGCGGCAAGGCTCTCGAGGAATTCGCCCTCGCCCCATCCATTCCCGCCGGACTTCCTTCCGCCCTGCTCGAGCGGCGGCCGGACATACGCCAAGCCGAGCAGACGCTGATTGCCGCCAACGCCCAGATCGGGGCCGCCAAAGCCCAGTACTTTCCGCAGATTTCGCTGACATCGTTTCTTGGCGGGCAGAGCCGCGCCCTCACCAACCTGCTCACCGGGGATGGACGCTCCTGGAACTTCGTGCCCGCCGCCGCGCTCCCGATCTTCAACGCAGGACGCATCCGGAACAACGTCCGCCTCACCGAGGCACAGCAACGCGAGGCGGTCCTTAATTATCAGAAGTCGATCCAGACCGCGTTTCGTGAGGTGTCGGATTCCCTGATCGGCTACCGCAAGATCAGCGACCAGAAATCCGAGCAGGAGTCGCTCGTGAAGGCGCTTCGCGAGAGCGACCGGCTTTCCACACTCCGCTACCAGGGCGGACTCGACAGCTACCTGCAGGTCCTCGACGCCGAGCGGAACCTCTTCACCGGGGAACTGCTCCTTGCCCAACTGCGCCGCGAAGAACTGCTCTCGGTCGTACGGCTTTACAGAGCACTGGGTGGCGGCTGGCAGTAAGCGGTTCCTACGAAAGCCGGTGGCAAAGGCTGGCTTCTCGCGACAAGTTCTGAATGGGTTCCGCCCCAATTCCCCTCCGTTCGCGTCGTTGGCGGCGGATTTCCTACAGTTCACCCCAGGTACATCCGATTTCCATTTGAGTGAGCTACACTTGTAGCCAACTCAACCGGGCGGTTCCAACTACCCGGAATCACCGCCAGAGGAGGCCGCTGCATGGTTTCCATTTTCGGGCTTTCCCGTGTTACGAAGAATGTCGCCGGGGTGCGGCTCTTCGCTCTTGTTACCCTTTGTCCGGTCGCGATTCTCACCGCGCAGGTTCCATCGAACGGCCTGCTGGCGACCAATCGCACCGAGAATACCCCGGTTGTCCACGACCTCTCGCCGGAGATGCGCGGCGACATCCTGATGGCGCGGAAGATGTTCCGCGAAGCCGTCGAGATGTATCAGACAGCGCCCAAAGACAACGCCGCGATCGCCAATAAGACCGGCCTTGCCTATCATCAGATGTTGGAAATCGAGACCGCGCGCAAGTGGTACGAACGCGCGATCAAGTTGAAACCGGACTACGCGGAAGCGATCAACAACCTGGGAGCCGTCAACTACCAGCGCAAGAGCTTCCGGAAAGCAGTCAACCTGTATAAGAAGGCGCTGCGCCTGACGCCGGAGAACGCGTCGATTCATTCGAATCTCGGGACCGCCTATTTCGCGCGGAAGAACTACGATAAGGCGTTTGAGGAATACCAGGCCGCGTTGCTGCTCGATCCGGAAGTGTTTGAGCACAAAAGTTCCCACGGAATCTTGCTCCAGGAGCGTAGTGTCGAGGACCGCGCCCGCTTCCACTTCTTCCTCGCCAAGACGTACGCCAAGGCGGGCCAGGTGGATCGCGCCATGCAGTACATCCGGAAGGCGCTCGAAGAGGGATTCAAGGAACGCGATAAGTTCACCAAGGAGCCGGAATTCACTGCCCTGCGCGAACTCCCCGAATTCAAAGAGCTCATGACAGCGGAGTACAAGGTCCTCTGAGTCTTTTCGCATCGAGACGATCGTGCGGGTTGGCGGCGTTCGTGGCCGTTCTCTCTTTGGGCTCACCGGCGTGCAAACGCGGCGTTGCCCCAAACGCCTTTCAGCGCCTCGCGCTGATTCCATTCGAGAACCTGAGCGGGGATTCCACGCTCGATTGGGTATCGACCGCTGCCCCGGCTGTTCTGTCTAATCAACTCACCGGTATTCCAAAGACGGTCGTCATCATCGGCGGCGCGGTCCGCGATGCCTACGCGCAGGGCGCAACCGAGGTCCTCCATGGCTACATTACTCGCCGTGCAGGCGCGCTACGCATTGACGCGCAAATCGAAGACCTGACGAGCCACAAAACCGTCGAGCGCTTTGAGGATTCCGGTGGCGCCGTCGCCACGCTCGACAAACTCGCCCACGCGATCGACCCGGCCGCGCATGCGTTTCCGATCCAGGATCCCACCGTTCTCGAAGCTTGGGTAAAGGCCGTTCGCGCGCAAGCCGGATTTGAAGATGTAGTCTCCCGCGCGCCGGACTTCGCGTTGCTTTACCTCACCTGGACGGAGTCGCTTGTCGCCCACAACGACCGCGCGGGTGCGCTCAAGGTAATTGAAACGGCGCTCACCCGGCCTTCCCTCAAGGGAGACACCGATCGGGCCCGCCTGGAACTGATGAAGGCCGAACTCGAAGCGGACGTCCCTGGACGCGCCGCCGCGTTCGCCAGACTGGCCAAGCTTACGCCGGGCGATCCGAACGCCGTCCGCGGAGCAGCCGAGGCGAACTTTCGCGCACGGCGGTTTCCGCAGGCTGTCGAAGCCTATCGCGCCGCCATCGCGCTCGATCCTAATAACGCGGCCGTGCTCAATCTGATGGGCTACGCGCAGGCGCTAGGCGGAGACCTCGCGGGTGCCAGGGCGACGCTCGAGGAGTATGCGAAGCGCCCGGGCCAGGAGTCCAACGGTCTCGATTCGCTCGGCGAGGTACATTTCTTCCACGGCAAGTTCGCGGAGGCGGAAAAGTACTTCCTCCAATCCCACGAGAAGAACCCCGCTCTGATCAGCGGATACGGCTTGTTCAAAGCTGCCCTTTCGCGCCGGCTCGCCGGCGACGCACCGGGCGCGGACGCCTTGGACAAGCTCTACATCGAGTACCGCGCCCGC
>JBDTTK010000567.1:0-3595 GCA_039930685.1 Bryobacteraceae bacterium
GCCACCACTGTCGACGTTTCAGCCGCGCTCCCCTTTACGTTCCCCAAGATTCTTTATCCGGCCGCCGGCCTCGCGCTGGTCGCCATCGGTCTCTTCGCGGTCCGCTACGGAATCCTGGGTTCTTTGAACCTTCAGCCGTCGTTGGTCGCGATCGCATACGACACGTTCTTCAACCCGGATTCGAAGGCGCTCGCCAAGAACCTTGGCCGCAAGTCGCCTGCCGACTTCAAGAAAATCACGGTACCCGCCGACGCCGCCGAGCAGCAGCCGCCCGGTAACGAAATGACGCCCGACAATCTGCTCGATACCGTCGACGTTCCGAACGTCAATGGCAGCGAAACGGGTGCCGAAACCAAATCGGCGGCAAAGGGTCCGCAGAACCAGCAGTCCGAAACAGGCGACGGCGAGCAAAAGGGCGAGAAGGGTTCTGACGGCGAGCAGGGTTCGCAGCCCGGCCAGCAAGGCCAAAAAGACGGCAATCAGGAAAACAACGGCAAAGAAGGCAAGCAGCAGGCGCAGAACGGCAAGCAGGGCGACTCCTCGTCCAGCCTCATGGACAAGATGAAGGATGCGCTGGCGAACCTGATGAACAAGATGCAGCCGCAGTCGAAGCAAGGCGACTCGCAGCAGTCCAAGAGCCAGCAGGATGGCAAGCAGGGCAAGATGGACGGCGCGCAAAAAGGTCAGCAATCGCAGAATTCCGCGAACCAGAACGGCGCCGAAAGCCCGGATTCAAAGGGTCAGCAGCAGGGCGAAGGCGGCGAAAAATCCCAGAGTGCGCAGTCCAAAGGCAGCGAGAAATCCGGCGACAATTCGCAATCGCAGGATGGTAAAAGCGGCGTCGGCAAGCAGGACGGCAACAAGGACGCCCACGAAGCCGAACAGCTTGAAGCCATGGGCAAGATCAGCGAGATCATCGGCAAGCGCCAGCAAAATCTGTCCGGCGAAGTGATGGTCGAGGTTTCCTCGAGTAAGCAACAGATCAAGACGCAGTGGTCCGGCAAGAACGCCGCCCACGCGGAGAACGGCGGCGAAGTGCATCGCGACGAAGTGCCGCTCGTTTATCAGCAGTACGTCCAGAAATACTTTGACGAGGTTCGCAAGACACCGGCAGGCGCAAAGCCTCCCGCGCAGTAATGCGGTTTAGTGGACGATCCGGTCGAACTTCTCGCCGTTGTTCGTGAACCGCAGCACCACCGGCGCTTCGGGCGAGAAATTACCGTGCTTCACGCCCATCATCTTCAACGGACTCGCAAAACAGGAATGCGCGACGGTGATGCCAACCTTCGCGTTCACGATCTTGCCCTCAGGGGTGTCTTCCGTCGAGCCGATATCGATGAGCGTAGCGGGGAAGGATCCGCGAACTTGCACGTAGGGAACCTTAATCGTGGATTCCTGAACCGTAACGTCGTCAGAAAATTTAAGATCGCGTCCCTTTTGCGTTAACTTTGCCGTCGTACGGTCGCCCGACACCTGTCGGGGCTCTTCCCATAGTTCTTCGCGAATGCCGCACTTAACCTGGACGTCAGTAAGGACAACCTGCTCGGCTTCGAGCGCCATGGGCTGTTGCCCGTCGAAGACCTCCCGCAGTTTTGCGTCCGGTCCAACCGCGCCACAACCGGACGAACAAATCACCGCAAGAAGCGCCGACACAAGCCCAATTGCGAATCGAAGGGTCATCGGACCGAGCTTACTTTCCGGTTCGCCATGCTGTCAAGGACCTTAGATAAGGAGCGTCGCCACGTCGACCGGTGAACGGTGGCCCTCGACAACTACAATGCCGCTGTCGGTCACGTGGAACCACTGGCGGTCCCGCTCGAGATCGTAGCCGATCGTCGCGTCCTCGGGCACGCGAACGTTCTTGTCGAGAATGGCGCGACGGACCTTCGCCCGCCGCCCGATATCGCAGTTGTCGAATAGAATCGAGTCTTCGACGACCGCGCCGGAGTGAACGCGCACGCCGCGCCCGAGAACCGATCCGCGGACCGTGCCGCCGGAAAGAATGCTGCTTCCGGAAACAATCGAGTCGATCGCCTGACCGCGACGCCCCTCTTCATCGAAAATGAATTTCGCCGGCGCGTCGGAGTATCCCGCGGTACGCAGCGGCCATTGGCGGTTGTAGAGGTTGAGTGCCGGAGTCACGTTACGCAGATCCATGCTGGCGTCGTAGTAGGCGTCGATCGTTCCGACGTCGCGCCAGTAGGCAAGCTGCGTCACCGGATCGCCGGGAATCCGGTTCGACTGGAAGTCGTACGCGAACATCTCCGTCCGCCCGATCAGATTGGGCAGAATGTCCCTTCCAAAATCATGGGCGCTATTCGGATTGGCGGCGTCCGCGTACAGTTCGCGCAGCAGCAGGCCGGTCGAAAAGATGTAATTGCCCATCGAGGCAAACACCTGATCCGGATTGCCGGGCATGGTCGGCGCGTCCGCGCGCTTTTCGTGAAACGCAACAATCGAGCCTTGTTCGTTGGCTTCGATCACGCCGAACTCGTGGGCGAGTTCCTTCTCCACGGGAATCGCAGCTACGGTGGCCTGCGACCGCTTATCGACGTGGAATTGGATCATGTCGCGGATGTTCATGCGGTAAATGTGGTCGGCGCCGAAAATGACGACGATGTGCGGGTCGGCTTGCTCGATCAGATTGATGTTCTGAAAGATCGCATCGGCCGTTCCGCGATACCAGTCTTCTTCGGCGGTCCGCATTTGCGCGGGCACCGGAATGATGAAGTGCTGGCGCAACAGGCCCGTCACCTCCCAGCCTTCCCGGATGTGCTGAAGCAGGCTCTGGCTCTTGAACTGCACCAGAACGTACGTCGAATAGATTCCTGAATTGATCAGGTTCGACAGCACGAAGTCGATGATTCGATACCGCCCGCCAAACGGAACGGCGGGCTTCGCACGTTCTTTCGTCAACGGATAGAGGCGGGTGCCTTTGCCCCCGGCCAGCACAAATGCAAGGACGCGCAATTGCATGGTAGGACTATTCTGCGAGATGAACCTGCCTTAACGCAAACGGCAAGGCGAGAGGATTGTTACGGTTGCACCAGAAACACCGCTTACGCGGCTGGCTGTCGTCAACGATAATGGTGCGTAAACTGTGCGACGCGACGAGATTCTCGGGAAGCTCCGTGAAAGGATTGTGGCCTTTGTGGCATCTCGTTATCAGAGGGATCAGGCGGAGGATATCGCCCAGGACGTCATGATCGTGCTCGAAGAAAAGTACGCCGAAGTGGATCGCATCGAGGACTTACTTCCTCTCTCGCTCCAAATCGCGCGCTTCAAGATCACGTCGGGACGCCGCAAGGCGGTCCGCCACGGCGAGTACAGTCAGGTTTCGGTCGACGACATTCCGCTCCCCAGCGCGGCTCCGAGTCAGGAGGCCGAAGCCGCGCGGCGCGAGCAACTCGATCGGATCGCCGCCGCCGTGAACACGCTCGGCGAGCGCTGCCGTGACATCTTCCGTTGGAAGCTCGAAGGCTTGACCTTCCCGGAAATTCAGCAGCGGCTGCATGCAGATTCGCTGAACACGGTCTACACCTGGGATTCGCGCTGCCGGAAGCAGTTGCTCTCCGCGCTCGGCGGCGGATGGGTT
>JBDTTK010000568.1:0-3583 GCA_039930685.1 Bryobacteraceae bacterium
CGACGCTGGTCGCCCGCGCCACCATGGCGATGAGTCTCAGCGCCGACGGGTCCACGGAGCGCGTTTCGGGCGAGATCGTCTCGCCGAACTACTTCTCGACGCTTGGATTGCGCCCACAGGCCGGCCGCCTGCTCGACGCCTCTGACGACGGAGCCGCCGGCGCGAATCCTGTTGCCGTCCTCGGCGACGGCTTCTGGCGACGCCGCTTTGGCGCCGATCCCGCCGTCGTGGGCAAGACCGTCCGCGTCAACGGAGAGCCGGTCACCGTCGTTGGCGTTGCGCCGGCCGGATTTCTGAGCACTGAGCCGGGCCTCGCCGTCGACGTCCGGGTGCCAATGTCGATGCAGCCGAAAATCGTCCCCGAGAATTGGCTCGCGGTCCGCACGGTCGGATGGCTGGATATCTTCGGACGCCTCGCCGCTGACAATACGCCCGCACGAGCGAACGCGGAACTTGATTCCATCTTTCAACGCGCGCAAGACCAGGAGTTGAGCGAAACGCCCCGCCGCGGACCCGGTCCAGCCGGTGCGGAACACCTCACTGTGGTGGCCGGAGCAGAGGGATTGAGTGACTTCCGCCATGAAGCCTCGAAGCCTCTCTGGGCCATGATGGCGGCTGCCGCGCTCGTTCTATTAATCGCCTGCGCCAACCTCGCGAACCTCATGCTGGCGCGCGCCGCCGGACGCCGCCGCGAAATGGCGGTTCGCCTCGCGATCGGCGCCAGTCGAGGCGACCTGGTGCGCCCCCTGCTTGCCGAGAGTCTGCTTCTATCCCTTGCCGGAACTGCCGCCGGACTTTGGCTCGCCTCCTATGGCGCCTCTTGGCTCGTTTCGTTCTTCCCTGCCACCGAGATCCCCCTCGCGATCGACGTCAGCCTCGACTGGCGCGTGCTGGCGACAGCCGTCTGCGTATCCGTTCTCACCGCACTTGCCTTCGGCCTCGCGCCCGCGTTGGCCGCGTCCCGGCCCGACGTGCTGATTGCCTTGAAGGACGACGGCGGCGGACCTCTCCGCATGCGATTCCGCCGAGTGCTCGTTTGTGTTCAGGTCGCGTTGTCTCTCTTGCTGCTCGCGGGAGCGGGCCTGTTTGTCCGGACGCTCGACAACCTCAAGCGCATCGATCCGGGATTCAAGCGGGATCATGTCCTGCTTGCCAGCGTCGAGCCGGCACTGAACGGTTACGACGGCCCCCAAACGCGAGCCTTCTTCAAGAACCTCGTCGAACGCACAAGGACGTTGCCTTCCGTGCGCGCCGCCGGGGCATCGATGATCTCGCTCCTCAGCGGCGGCGGGATCCGCCGCACCACCGGATTCGAAGGCTACACGCCGCGACCCAACGAAGACATGAATGTCCAGATCAACGTCGTTACCCCAGGATTCTTTCAAGCGCTCGGCGTCACTATGCTCACCGGCCGCGACTTCACGGACCGCGACCAGCGGGGCGGACAGCAGGTCGCGGTAATCAATGAGGCCACCGCGAAACGGTATTGGCCCAACCAGAACGCCGTCGGACGCCACCTCAGTTTCGGACGGCCCGATGCTGCGCAGACGGTCTACGACGTTGAGGTCATCGGTGTCGTGAAAAATTCGAAATATCGCGGACTGCGCGAGCCCCTGCTCCCGACGGTGTTCACCGCGGCCTGGCAGGCGCCGATGCTCAGCCGAATGACATTGGAGATCCGCACTGCGGCCGAGCCCCTCGCGATCGCCCAGGCCCTTCGCGGACTGGTTCAGTCTCTCGACCCGAACCTGCCGGTATCCGGCTTGCGGACCTTGGAGGCACAGACCGACGAGTCGTTGGGAAACGAACGGCTGACCGCTTCGCTCTCCGGCTTCTTTGGAGTCCTCGCCGCACTGCTCTCGGCCGTCGGACTCTATGGCGTGATGGCCTTCGCCGTATCGCGCCGGACTCGCGAGATTGGCGTCCGGATGGCGCTTGGCGCGCGCCCGAACGATGTCCTACGGCAGATCCTCGGCGAGAGCTTCCGCCTGGTTGCCTGGGGAGCCGCCATCGGTCTTGCGGCCGCGTTCGGCGTCACCCGGTTGCTTTCCAGCCTGCTGTACGGCGTCAGTCCCTACGATCCGTTGACCATCGGTGCAGTCATCGGATCGCTCTTGCTGGTCGCGCTTTCCGCTGCCTACTTGCCCGCGCGGCGCGCCATGAAGGTGGACCCGATGGCCGCCCTCCGCAACGAATAGGTGTTTGCGATCGATCGGCGCTAGGCGTCGGTAAGGATCGGCAGAAGATCCGCTGCTTCCGATTCCGTCCCCGACCCGTCGAGGTCCAGGAAGCGCGGGTCAAGCATTCGATCCGGTTGGAGATTGCCGATCGCCGACAGCATAGTCTCCTGCAAGTGCGGATGCTCTCGCTCGAGGTCCTTGAACATGTCGCGCAAATTGCGGCGGACGGTTCCTGTACGCTCAGAGCAGCCGCACGGAATGACGGGCGCGCCGAGCGACGCCGTGTACGCGGTCGTTAGCGTTTCCGGCACGTAGCAAAGCGGCCGGATCAAGCGAAAGTCCTTCTGGCGTGAATAGGTAACGGGCGGCAATGAGGACACCCGTCCTGTGAACATCACGTTCCGCAGGAAAGATTCGCAGAAATCGTCAGCCGTGTGCCCGAAGGCGATCACGTTCGCGCCGAGCGTCTTTACCAACTCGTACACCGAGCGCCGGCGATACCGCGAACACAAGTCGCATCCGTGCGTGGGTTGATCCTCAAGGAGCTTGAAGCTCGGATTATCGCGGTGGTAAGTCCAGTCGATCTCACGCGACTTCAGCCAGTCGCCCAGCGGTTCAAACGGCTTCAGGAACTTCCCCTGCTCGATCGTAAACGCGCAGACAGAAAATTGGATCGGAGCGCGCTTCTGCAGCAGCAACAGCGCATCCAGAAGGGTGATGGAGTCCTTGCCGCCCGAAAGGGCGACGGCCACGCGATCTCCATCGCGAATCATCTTGAAGCGATGAATCGCTTCGCCGACCTTGTGCAGCAGTTGTTTCTCGAGGTCCAAGTACAAGTATAGATGGCGTGCGGAATCAGCCGCGCCGGAGCGGATTGCGCATACTAAGGAGGCAATGGTTCTGTTCTCCAAGCAAGCACTGCCGGAACGGACTCCGCGATGAACGTGCGCGGAGGTCCTTTGACGGCGCGGCAGGTGGCATTCGACGTCCTCATGCGAGTGGCGCGCGACGAGCGGTTCGCGTCCGATGAACTGCGCGCCATGTCGGTAAGGCTGGAAGCTCGGGACGCGGGACTCGCGTCCGAGATTGTCTTCGGATGCCTACGGCTCCAATCACAGCTCGATTTCCTGATCGAACATTTCGCGGGAAAGAGCGCGGCGCTCGATCTCGAAGTCCGGATCGCGCTTCGGATGGGCATTTTTCAGCTCCGCCACCTCGACCGCGTTCCGCCGCACGCGGCTGTGATGGAAAGCGTGGAACTGACCAAGCGCGCCAAGAAGCTTTCGGCGTCCGGTTTCGTGAACGCCGTGCTGCGTAAAGTGACCCGCGCGCCCGTTCGGATGCCGAATCCCGAGACTGAACTCGCGATTCCCGCGTGGATGCTTGCGCGCTGGAAGCGATTT
>JBDTTK010000569.1:0-3578 GCA_039930685.1 Bryobacteraceae bacterium
GTACGTAGCCAGTGGGACGCAAAACACGCAAGAGCGCTGCGGTGAACGGCGTCCAACCGGTGCTGCAGGCTGCCGGCTACTCGATGTTCCTCGCCACCGCGGGCCGCAGCGTCGAACAGGAAAAGACGGGGCTTCACGCCTTCGTCGATCACCGTGTCGATGGACTGCTGATCGCAACTCGCGGAACGCAACTCGGCGATGAGGCTATCCTCGAGATCACGCGCCAGGGCGTTCCCGTCGTTACCGTGGGCCGTCCGATTCACGGCTCGGACGTGGATCGGGTGACGGCGGACCACTGGCGGGGCGCCTACGATGTGGTCACTCACCTGATCGCTTTGGGCCACAAACGAATCGGATTTATTGGCGTAGCACCCGCCGACGCGCCGAAATTGCGCCGTTACCACGGTTACGCGGACGCGCTTACGCAGCACGGAATTCAATTGCGCGAAGAGCTTGTCGTCGGTCCGGCGGAAGGCCCTGGATATGCAAGCGAGGAAGACGGATATGCGGGCATGGAGCGGCTGATGAAGGTCCCGCGCCGCCCGACCGCGGTCTTCGCGCGCAATGACTATGCGGCGATGGGTGCGCTGCGGGCAGCGCACGATCTCGGTCTTGCGATCCCTGAGGATGTCGCGATTGCGGGGTTCGACAACTTGCCGATGGCCGCCTACACCACTCCACCGCTCACCACCGTGTCTCAGCCAATCGTCGAACAGGGTCTGCGCGCCGCCGAGTTTCTGCTCGATCGAATCGAGCGGCGAGTCAAAGACGGGCGCCGCGACATCAGCCTTGACTGCAAGCTGATTGTCCGCGCTTCTACCGACAGCCAGGCTGGGCGGCACGGTGCCGCGAAGCCGGCAGCAGTCCGCTCCACCGGGGGGAAGTCCTAGCTGATGCCGATCCGCTGGGTGATGATTGGCCTCGTCTTCTTTGCCACACTCATCAATTTCATCGACAGGCTGACGATCACAGTTCTTGCTCCGGTAATTACCGAAAGCCTGAAGCTCTCGAACGTCCAATACGCGAGCATCAGCACATGGTTTTTGGTTGCCTATTCGGCGAGCCAGGCGCTGTCAGGGCGGCTCTATGACAAAATCGGTAATCGTCGCGGCTTCACATTCTCAGTCACCGTTTGGTCGATTGCGGCCATGCTTCACGCCACAGCCCGAGGTCTCGGAAGCCTCAGCGCGTTTCGTTTCCTGTTGGGTATCGGTGAAGCCGGAAATTGGCCGGGCGCCGCAAAGGTTGTCGGAGAATGGTTCCCAGCCCGCGAACGCGCATTCGCGATGTCGATCTTCAACAGCGGTGCGGCACTCGGCAGTGTCATCGCGCCGCCAGTGATCATCGCTCTCCAGATCCGGTTCGGTTGGGAGGCAACCTTCCTGGTCACAGGAGGTCTCGGTCTGGTGTGGCTCGCCGCCTGGCTGAAGTTCTACTACCCGCCCGCCGAGCACCCACGGATGACGCAGGCGGAACTCGATCTTCTCGAGGAGGATCGGGTCGCGTCCGGCGATACCGGAATCAAACTCAGCTACGGCGCGCTCCTTGGCTATCGAAAGACTTGGGCCATCGTGATCGCCCGATTCTTTGCGGATCCGGCTTGGTGGCTCTACATCACGTGGCTTCCGCTCTATCTCTCGCGAGTGCACGGGTTCGATCTGAAACAGATCGGCTTGTTCGCATGGGTTCCGTACGTTGCGGCGGACGCCGGTAGCCTGCTTGGCGGATACGCGTCCGGGTTCCTGATGTCGCGAGGCTGGTCCCTCAACCGTGCGCGGAAGACGGTCATTGTGATCTCGGCGCTGATGATGGGATGCGGGTATTTCGCCGCTCGTTCGACAACCTCGGCATCGGCTCTAGCGTGGATCGCGGTCGTTCTGTTTGGATTTCAGGCTTGGATCAACAACGTCCAGGTACTGCCGTCGGACTTCTTCGCGGCAAGCAATACGGGCACGGTCGCGGGAATGGGTGGCCTCGCAGCCGGTTTGGGTGCGATTGTATTTACGATGACCACAGGTTGGGTTGTCGATCATTTTTCTTATACGCCAATCCTGATCGCGGCATCCATTTTGCCGTTGATCGGCACGGCGGTTCTCTTACTGCTTGGAGGCAGATTCGAACCATGCAAACTTACGGAGACTTAAAAGGCAAGGTCGCGCTCGTGACCGGGGCGTCATCAGGCATCGGACGCGCCACGGCCGAGGTTCTGGCGGCATCCGGCGCAAGGGTGGCCGTCAATTATTTCAAGAACGAAAAGGGCGCGACGGAAACCGTCGCCGGGATCAAGGCAGCGGGCGGCGAAGCGGTCGCGATCCAGATGGACGTGCGGAAGTACGCTGGTTGCACCGCCGTCGTCGAAGCCGCCATCAAGGCATTCGGGCCGATCGATATCCTCATCAATAACGCCGGATCACTGGTCGAGCGGCTGCGGATTCTCGATCTCACCGAGGAACGCTGGGACGAAGTGATGGACCTCAATCTCAAGAGCGCGTACATGTGCTCCCGCGCGGTCGCGAAAGCCATGATGGACCGTAAGTCAGGCGTCATCGTCAACGTCAGTTCGATTGCCGCCCGCAATGGCGGCGGACTCGGAGCGGGCCATTACGCGGCAGCCAAGGGCGCGATGACGACGTTTTCGAAATCGCTCGCGAAGGAGATGGCGCTGTACGGCGTGCGCGTCAATTGCGTCGCGCCCGGCGTCATCGACACGCCGTTTCACGAACAATTCTCGTCGCCCGAAGCCATGAAGGCATTCGTCGCGGGCATCCCCATGGGCCGGGTCGGAACGTCAGCGGAAGTCGCGCAGGCGATCGCGTTCCTGTGCTCGGAGGCGTCGGCATATCTGTGCGGAGAGTCCATCGAAATCAACGGCGGAATGCTGATGCTCTAGGTCGCGACGGATCCGACCCGCGGCCGTCGTCGTACGGTCCGCGATTCCGGACCCTGAGTGCGATGGAAGGAATCGTTATGCGGTTGGCTGTGGCGGTTGGATTGATCGGAGCCAGCGCGGTCTTCGCCCAGGATGCCAAGGAAGCGCTCGGCGCTTTAGAGAAAAAGGGCGCCACCGGACCGCATCCTCTATTGGCGATCGAGGCCCTGCATCCGGCCGCGATGAAGCCCGAACTGAGCGGCGTCCATCCTCGGGTGTTCGTAACCGCGAAGGAACTCGAAGAGCTCAAGGTCAAGTCACGCACGACGCACAAAGCCATCTGGGACCATGCGCTAGGCTCGGGGATTGCCTTGTTACTCGATCCGGAACCCGCTCCGGCGCAAACACGACGCGCTCAAAACAACGTGGCGCTGGCCCTGGCCGAGGCCGCCTTCAAGTACAAGATCACGGGCGAACCGAAGTATCTCGCCGCGGCGCGCAAGTACATGGACGCCGCGGTGAGCTACGACGTTTGGGGATACACCAGCAGTAAGCCGAACGTCGATCTGGCCGCTGGGCATCTTCTCTATGGACTTGGTTGGGGCTACGATCTGCTCTATCACGACCTGACCGAGGCGGAGCGCGTGAAGTACCGGAACAAGCTGGTGAAGCACGCCCGCCTGCTGTTCGACTACTACGCGCTGAAGCC
>JBDTTK010000570.1:0-3577 GCA_039930685.1 Bryobacteraceae bacterium
GGAATGTTCAGATACGAAGACCCGATCGACGCGCGAAAATCGCTGGTCGCGCGGTGGACCATCAGGCGGTATCCGTATTGCGGGCCGCCGCGGCGCGCGAGGTCCTCGACGGTGATCCAGACATGGCGGACTCCGCCCGGCGCTTTGAAGGAGACATATGGATCGCCGAGCGTCCGGCTGCTTGCCTGGACGGCGGCAACGTCGACGGGGAGCGGTCCGTCGCCCGCGGAGGCGATTTTCTTGCCGCTATCGTCGAGCACGTTCAGAAGTCCGGTCAATTTCGATGAGCCGAGTTCGCGGGCTTGCAGGTCGACAAAGTAATCGGCGCCAGGTTCGACTGCCAACTCGTACTTGTCGATCTCTCCGGCAGCGGACAAACGGCCATTGACGGTGACGGGAAGCGGAAGCGCGCCGGTGACCGGCTCGCGGATTTCCGGATACTCGCCGACGGCGAATGGAAGCGGCAGCACCGGCGAATCGGGCGCGGAGACAAAGACGCGCGGCGTTTTCACGCCGGTCAGGTCCACGTTGACTTTGGTTCCCGAAAGCTCGACCTCTACCTTTTCACCCCGGCGGCCTCCGAGCGGAAACATCTCGCTGGCGTATGAATAGGAGCCGGATTTCAGGCGATAAAAATTCTGCGCCTGCGTCGAAAACCGCGCGTCATGGACCTCCACGTAGTAGGTGCCCTCTTTGGCGAACGTGATGTCGACTCGCGCGTCGAGGCTCAGTAGTGGGTCGTCGTCGCTGCGCGCCAACAGCTTTCCTGAGCCGTCCATGACCTGGATCACGGGATCGATTGCGGATCCGCAGCGCCGCGCGTCCACTTCGAAGACCCGCCGTTCGCCTGCCTTCACCTGGATCCGGTAGAGGTCGCGCTCAGGACCTTGCAGAGTTCCGTTTAGCGTGACGGATGTGGACGGCAACGGCTGCGCGGTCTCGATTGAATCGTTCTGATGCGGCAGAGCGCCTGCGCGGCTCTCGTCTTCGGTGATCTCCGGAAACGCGCCGATACTAAACAAGAGCACGTTCGACAGTCCGTTCGCGCCCTTGACGCGGACGGCGTACACTCCAACTGCCCACTCGACGGTCGGCTCGACGAGGAACGTCGCGTAGCGGCTGGCCATGTCCGGCTTCGCGGACCGCATCGCTGTAAAGGTCGCTGGGAGATCCGAGATCACGCTGGGGCCCTCACCGAGATTCTGGCCGACGATGGTCAGCGTAAAAGGTCTGCCTTTTTGCGCGCCGCGCGGCTGGAGTTCGGCGATCGACGGGGCGGCCGCCCGGAGGACACCGGCCAGGATCAGCGCGATTGTCAGGAATCTCATCGCGACACCACTCCCGCCGACATCGGCGCCGGAACAAACGAATGAAGCAGCGTGCAATCCGCCGCGTTGTAAATCCGAATTTTTCCGTCAAAACCGCCGGTTGCGAGCTTGGAACTGTCGGGCGAAAACGCTACCGCGTAGATGCCCGCGTCGTGGCCGGCGCAGGATGCCTTTTTGTCGCCGGTTTCCGGATCGTAGAGGTTCACCGATGGCATCGCGCCGCCGACCGCGATCCGCGATCCGTCGGGCGACCAGTCGAGGGCGGTGATCGGGCCTTCCTGGCGTTCCAGTTTCCGGACCAGCGTGGTGTCGTCGGCGATCTTCATATTGCGGGGCCTGTCGAGAAGGTAGATATAAGGATGCCTCTCGGCGCCGCCAATTACCACCATGTCTTTGGTTGGGTGGCGGGCGATCGCGGTCAACTCGTCGCGCAGAAGGTTCACGTTCTCGAGAAACGCGCCGCTGCCGGCGTCGATGAGTTTGGCCGCGCGGTCGCGGCTGGCCGACACCAACCTCTTCGAATCCACGCCGAACACGGTGGCAAGAACCCAATTTTCGTGATTGCTGATCTTGTACAGCTCTTTGCCGGTGGCCGTTTCGAAGACGTGGACCGAGTTGTCGGTGCATCCCACGGCGATCTTCGATCCGTCGGGAGCGATGGACGCGCCAAACACCGTGTCATTCGTGAGGCGGATGGAATGGAGCAGTTTGCCCGCCTTCGCGTCCCAAATTTGTACTTCGCCAAATTGGGCGGGCGTTCCGCCACCGGCGATCAGCAGTTTGCCGTCCGCGCTGTAGACGATCGACAGAATGCGTTCGGCGCCGCCGATCAGGCGGCGCAACGGAGCGCGGCCGTCGATGCCGTGGATGAGAACCTCGCCGTTGCCCGAGACCGCGACCTCCTTGCCATCCGGCGAGAAGCGCAACGCCGTGATGACAGGAGGCTGGAGATAGACCGGCGTCTGGATGGTAGTCATTTCCGCCGGTGAGTCGTCTTTCGCGCCGGTGCGGATCCAGTCGCGGATCGTCGCGATGTCGTTTTCGGGCAGGGGCGGCTGTCCCATCGGCATTCGCGGCTGAACGGCCGCGGTCAGGTATTTGATTACGAGGCTGTCGTCGGGATGCTCAGCGACAAAAGCCGCGCCCTTTTGGCCGCCCTTCGCAAACCCTTCAAACGTCGTGAGATCGAGCCCGGAAATCTTGGAGGCAGGCTGATGACAGCCCTGGCAGTTCTTCTGGAGGATGGGCCGAACGTCGCGATAGTAGCCAGTGGCGGCGGTCAGGTTTGCCGCCAGCAGCAATAGGATTGGGAGAAGTCGTGCTCGCATCAGATTCCCGTGGATCTCACTGAGAAGTATATAGCGTTGCCAGATTGAGGGGTGAGATCGGCGGCGGCGAGAGGAGCGGCATCGAATTACTAACAGAAAGGACTCCAGGCCGTTTCGGGCTTTAGTCCTTTCCGCGTCGGAGGCTAATCTGACTTATTGCAGATCGCCCGGGGGTGAATCGATTTTCGAACGACGGCCAAGATGCGTCAGTTTACCCAGCAATCGGACCGGATTCCAACTACGGCCTTTCTTCGACGGATTGACGATGACGCGATCGTCCGAGCTGTCCGACTCCTTCGATTCATCGGATGCGTCCCGCGCGGATGCTTCATGGTGCGGGAGTTCCACGAGCTTGAATGGACGTTTGGCGGAAACGACCGGCTCTGGCGTGGGGGTAACAGGCGTCGCGGTGGATGCGACCTCTGTCTTTGGAGGATCCGCAGCATCGATCGGACGAGCCCGCACGATAAATCG
Source organism: Bryobacteraceae bacterium (assembly GCA_039930685.1). Lineage (GTDB taxonomy): Bacteria > Acidobacteriota > Terriglobia > Bryobacterales > Bryobacteraceae > JBBQWZ01. Next base: position 3,131 of record JBDTTK010000570.1, read on the forward strand.
CTTGGGCGCATGGCCAACAAAGTAGAAGGGGTAACAGGTAATTAACGTGAGAGTCGGCGTCGAGGTTGCGTTCAGGACTTCAGTTTGAGTGGGGTTAATGACCTCGGCGGATTCGACGGCATAGCGCTTTGCGCCGCCCGGCGTGGTAAACAGGATTTCGTCGCCCTGTTGAATGTCGTTCAGGCTGCGGAAGAACGTATCACGATGCGCCGCGACGACCACATTGCCCGCGTCGCCCGGCATGGCGGAGCCCGCCAGGTGACCGACGCCGCGTTGTAGAACGGGCTCGTCGGTTCCTTCGAACACGATGAGCGAAAGCTTCAACCGAGGGATCTCCAGCTTTCCGACTAAACCGCCGTGAGGCGGCGCGGTGATCGCCGCGCGCGCCTTCGCAGTGGTTTTGACTTGCTCTTGGCTCAATATCCCATCCAGATCCGCCGATCCCTG
>JBDTTK010000571.1:0-3560 GCA_039930685.1 Bryobacteraceae bacterium
GTCTCGAGATTCATCGCGACCCGAATCTTGTGTACGACTACACGGCGAAAGGAAATCTCGTCGCTGTCGTCACTAACGGAACCGCCGTCCTCGGACTCGGCAACATCGGCGCGGCCGCCGGCAAGCCGGTGATGGAAGGCAAAGGCGTCCTGTTCAAGCGCTTCGCCGACATCGATGTCTTCGATCTCGAACTGAACACCGAAGACCCGAAAGAAGTCATCCGCACCTGTCAGATTCTTGAGCCTACTTTTGGCGGCATCAACCTCGAAGACATCAAGAGTCCCGAGTGCTTCGAGATCGAAGAAGAGCTCCGCCGCACCATGAAGATCCCGGTCTTCCACGACGATCAGCACGGAACCGCGATCATCTCCGGCGCCGGCCTGCTCAATGCTCTCGAACTCGCGGGAAAGTCGATCAGCCGCGTTCGCTTAGTCATCTCGGGCGCGGGCGCGAGCGCGATTTCCTGCGCGCGCCACTTCATCAATCTCGGCGTTCTTCGCGAAAACATCATCCTGTGCGACTCCAAAGGCGTCGTCTACAAAGGCCGCACCGAGGGGATGAATAAGTACAAAGCGGAACTCGCGAACGACACGCCGACCCGCACGCTCGAGGAAGCGCTTGTCGGAGCCGACGTCTTTTTCGGACTGAGTGTCGCCAACTGCGTGACGCCCGAAATGCTGATGCCGATGGCGCCGAAGCCCATCATCTTCGCGCTCGCCAATCCCGATCCCGAAATTCCGTATCACGAGGCTAAGAAGGCGCGGCCCGACGCGATCGTCGCCACCGGCCGCAGCGATTATCCGAACCAGGTGAACAACGTCCTCGGCTTCCCGTTCATCTTCCGGGGCGCGCTCGACGTCCGCGCCACCACCATCACCGACGAGATGAAACTCGCGGCCACACGCGCGCTCGCCGACCTCGCCAAGGAAGACGTGCCCGATTCGGTACGCCGCGCCTACGGTATCGAGAACATGCAATTCGGGCCGGAATACATCATTCCCAGCCCGTTCGATCCGCGCGTGCTGCTGTGGGAAGCGACCGCCGTCGCCAAGGCCGCCATGGAATCCGGAGTCGCCAGGAAGCCGGTCGACCTCATCAAATACCGCGAAGACCTCGAAAAGCGCCTCGGTCGTTCGCATGAAGTGATGCGCATCATGATTCACAAAGCGCAGCGCTCGCCGCGCCGCGTCGTGTTCCCGGAAGGTGAACAGCGCAAGATCATCCGCGCCGCGCAGATCCTCCTCGACGAAGGCATCGCCAAGCCGATCCTGCTCGGCAATCGCGGAGTCATCGAGACGGAAGCCGTTCGGCTACAACTCGATCTCACGGGCGCTGTCATCGTCGATCCGGCGAATTCACCCGACCTCGCGCGCTACACCGAACGCTACTATGCGATTCGACAGCGAAAAGGCATCACTCGTAGCGCGGCGGTCGAACAGCTGCGGGATCACACGCTGTTCGGATCTCTGATGCTCGAGGCCGGCGACGCCGACGCGCTGATCGGCGGACTCACCCAGCATTACCCTGACACCATCCGCCCTGCTCTTCAAGTGATTCCAGTCCGCGAAGGTTCGAAGCGCGTTGCCGGCGTGTATCTGCTGATTACAGCCCGCGGCGACTTGTACTTCCTCGCCGACGCCACCGTCAATATCGAACCGTCATCCGAGGATTTGGCTGAAATCGCGATCCACGCGGCCGATACGGCGCGCCACTTCGACGTCGTGCCCCGCGTTGCCATGCTCTCGTTCTCGAACTTCGGTTCCACGCGGCATCCGCTCGCGGAGAAGGTCCGCCGGGCGGTCGAGATCGTGCAAAAGCGCGAACCTAATCTGATGATCGACGGCGAAATGCAGGCCGACACCGCCGTGAATCCGAACATCCTCGCGAACGACTACTCGTTCAGCGCGCTCCGCCCCTCCGCCAACGTCTTGGTTTTCCCCAACCTCGAAGCCGGCAACGTCGCCTACAAGCTACTCGGGCGGCTGGGCGGCTGCGAGACAATCGGCCCGATTCTCGTTGGCATGTCGAAGCCGGTCCACGTGCTGCAGCGCGGCGCCGAAGTCTCGGACATCGTGAACATCGCCGCAATTGCGGTCGTCGACGCGCAGCAGCTCGACTGACGGGCGCAATCTACGCCGCCTGGAACAGGTCTTCCTGCACCGGAACACGACCGCGGAACTCGTGGAGATCCCAAGGGTACTTCGCGAGCAGCGCCTCCGGCGCCCTTCGCCGCGAATCCCCGAGCATCGCCTGCAACTGCAGCGCGTTCACGATGCTCTTGCCGCCCGCATCGTTATTCGCGACCACAAATACGCGTTCGGCATGCCGGGCGAGATGGTGAATTCGCGGAACCCATTCGGCGAGTTCCTGCGGCGAGTAGAGGTAATTGTGCTGCTGCCCGCGGCTCGCGGCCGGTTTGTAGGCGCCCAGCGAGTTACCGGGATTGCGGCCGTGCAGACGAACATAGCCGACGCCCGTCGTCAGGACGGAGGTCGGCGGCATCGCCCGCGTGTATTCCGGCTGGTCGATGTTGCAGAAGCCGACCTTGTAGTCGATCAACATGCCGATCGCCTCTTCCGACATCCAGGTGTCGTGCCGGAACTCCGCGACCAGCGGGAACTCGTGGAAAGCCCGCCGCAGGTCGATCACAAACTGGCGGTTCTCCGCCGTAAACCGGAACGACCACGGGAACTGCATCAAGACGGCGCCGAGCCGCCCGCTTCGAAGGATCGGCCAAAGACCTTCCTTAAAGAGCGCGACCTCGGAACCGTTCAATATGCGCTCATGCGTGAAGCGTTGATGTAGTTTGGCGGAAAACTGGAAGTTCGGGTTCACTTCCGCTTTCTTCACCCAAAGTGAAGTCACTTCAGGCTTTAGCGGTTGATAGAACGACGCATTAATCTCCACCGCGTCGACGTATTCGGCGAGGTACTCGATCGGGTGCGGAGCGCGCTGACGGGCCTTCGGATAGACCACGCCGGCCCAGTGCGGATAGGACCAGCCAGCCGGTCCCACCTTCAGGTTGCTGGCTGGTCCGCGAGGAGTTACTTCGTTAGGGAGAGTGAAAGCCATGGGGGAGGCTCCTTCAGTATTCGCTTTCTCTTTGCCCTTGAGTGTAGGCGAAGACGAGGCGAATGTCAATGGCGATGTTGAGCCCCAATCCAAGTTCGACCGGCGGCGGCTAAACTCCCAATCCCTTGATTGGTTCCGCAAAGAATGGATACAAGGCGTCCAATTCAGACAGAGGCTTGCGGTGCGTACATCCGACGCACATCGAAAGACCCTCGCGCCAGAGACCCCTCGCCCGCTCCCCGTTGTAGATGGACTTCAAACTCGCATCCCGTACGTTTCCGATCGTGTTTTCCGTCGCGTTGTCGAAGTCCACACAGCTGCAGAACTTCACATCGCCGTTCACCATAACCTTCACGTGATAGATCGGATACCCGCATGGACCACCTTCTTCGAGCTGTGTCGCAGCCTGCGGAGTAAGCCACTTCGCATCGAACGGCAGGATCGTCTCCGTGTTCCGGGCGCCCGCCCAATTCCCAAACTCATTAATC
>JBDTTK010000572.1:0-3552 GCA_039930685.1 Bryobacteraceae bacterium
AGGTCGAATTGGCAGGGCGCGTCGCTTCCTGGGTCCGCCATGATGTCGGCCATCCGAAATTCGATGTTTTTGAGGCCGAGCGTCGCGGCCTCCTCGGCGGCTAGCGTGAGCTTGAGCTCGTCAATGTCGGTGCCGAGGACCTTGCCGAACGGGCCGACGATTTGCGCCATGTCGAACGCGAGGTGGCCGCTGCCGCAGCCAATCTCGAAGCAAGACATGCCGGGCGAGAGTCCGGCCCGCAGTAGCACGGCATGCGTTGAAGGCGCCATGAGGCGTGAGAGGATCCGCAGGCGGTCGCGGCCCTCGACGCCTCCGCGGATGATGTAATGGGTATGCGGCATTCGTCTCCGGCGTATAACGATCGGCATTGATTCTACATGGCTTTAGTGGGATCGCGGGCAGATTCCGGATCGGGAACGGGCTGCACGGATAAAGTGCCTTGCCGTGGCGGTCGATAGAACGATGTGGCTCGACCGCTTCCAAATTATTTGCCGACGCTGGATGGCTGGAGAGCGGTCGCGGTGTTGCTGGTCATCTGGCATCACATGATGGCTGGTTTGATCCCTGGCGAAGCGGAGTATTGGGCACATCCGGCGCGCTGGGGCGCGTTCGGCGTGGATATTTTTTTCGGCATCAGCGGCCTCTTGATCACGAGCCGGCTACTCGCGGAATGCCGTCAGAACGGCGCGATCTCGCTCCGTGCCTTCTACATTCGGCGGGCGTTTCGCATTCTGCCTCCGGCTTATCTCTTGATTGGGGTAACGGCTTTCTGCGGACTCACGGCGGGGCCGCTCGATGTCCTGGGAAGCTTGTTCTTCTTCCGCAACTACCTGCCGGTCGGCGTCGGAGCGAGAGAGACGCAGCATCTTTGGTCGCTCGCGGTCGAAGAGCACTTCTATTTCTTATGGCCGGCGGCGCTGGTATTTTTCTACCTGAAGCGCGGACCGCGGGCGGTGGCCTGGACGGCGGTCGGGTTCGCGCTGTGGCGAATCGCCTGGCTGTCGTACCAGCAGGAGAGTGGCATCACGCCGACGATTCTTCCGCACTTTCGCACCGATTTGCGCCTGGACGCGCTGCTGTGGGGTTGCGCGGTGGCGTTCGTGCTTGAAGATGAGGAACTGCGAGCAAAACTCGAGCGCTTTGTCGGAGGCCGCGGACTGTGGGTCGGCGTCGCGGCGATGGTGCTTTGTATCGTGATTTACAGCCATCTGACGGGCATCTACCTGGCGATTCTGATTCCGCTAGTGCTGTCGGGCACGGTGCTCCGTCCGGAATCGGTTTTGGGGCGTTTTCTTGAGATCCCCGCGATTGCCTGGGTGGGCCGAATGTCCTACAGCCTGTACCTCTGGCAGCAGATCTTTCTGCCAGCAGCCTGGGAGGGACCGGTGTCCGGCTGGCGCGTCGCGCCCTGGAACCTGTTCTGCATTCTTGCCTGCGCTTCAGCCAGTTACTATCTCGTGGAACGGCCGCTCTCGAATTGGGGCCGACGGTTGAGCCGAGCCGGAGGCGGGCCGTCAAGCGCGGCGTCCGTCTTGCGCCCGAAACTCGGGGTGTAAGGCGCGGGCTTTGCGCTAGCGTTGCGCGTCGGCGTCCCGGGCGACATGAACGTGGCCATATTGGTCTGCCGAAAGGCCCGTCGGGACCGCACCGATTATCGAGGTCCTCTCGATCCATGAAATGCGTCCTGTGCTTCAACGGGCGGAGACGGCGATCCGCTCATCTGCGCATTTCGCAGTGAGCCTTCCATTCGCACTGGTCAGAACCTGTTTCAGACGCTGCACACCCGCATCAGTAGTACACTGAGGGCGTTTCTGAGCTTGGAGGCAAAACTTGATTGGTAGATTCGGCTTGCGTCTCGCCGCGTTGACGGCGATGAGCGCTCTGGCTGCTCATGCGGCGGACGTGACTTTTTTCGACGCGATTTTCAACATCGCGAATTGGACCGGAACCAAGGTCGTTGATACCAGCGGCGGCAGTTCGTCATTTACGGCCACTCAGCCGGCGAACGGTGGAAATCCGGGACCCTATCGCCAGATCGACCAGGTGACGGCGACGGGAATGACCTATGTGGCCCACCAGCGCACTTCGTTTTCCTACAATCCGTCGTCGCAGGGCGCGATCTCGACGGTCGATTTCCTTTACGACTCCGAGGAAGTCAGCGCGGCTTCGCCTTCCGGCGCGACGGCGGTTCTAATCCTGCTGGTCTTTCAGAACAACACCTACTACGTAACCAATTTTTCGGACTTGTTTACGCCTGGCTGGTCGCACTTTATCCGGGCCGGCCTCTCAAGCGGATCGTTCCATCCTCTGCAGGGCTCAACGCTCGAACATCCTGACTTCAGTTCTGCCGGCGCTCCGATTCAGTTCGGCTTTTACACGGTGACAACCACGCCGGGAACAACCCACTTGGGCGTGGACAACTTCACGGTCACCCTGCACACGGCAGAAGCAGATTCGCGAAGACTGCTTCCGCAATTCGTCTTTGGCGGCGGATGGTATTCGGCGCTTTATTTTGCGAACACGTCGACGACCGCGGCCTCCTTCAATGTGGACTTCATCAGCGACGCAGGCACTCCGCTCACCGTGCCCTCGGTTGGCGGAATTACGACGCTCGTAAAAATCGGTCCCGGAGAGACGGCAATTGTGGAAGCGCCGAACCAGGGCGCATTGCAGCAAGGGTACGTGTCCTTTCCGTTGAAGGACGGCGTCATCGCCTATGCGGTGTTCCGGCAATCGGTGCCGGACATCCCCGATCAGGAAGCCGTGGTGCCGTTGGCCAACGCGGCGTCGACGGCCGCAACCATGATTTGGGACGACGTCAATTCGATCACGGCCGTTTCCCTCGTGAACCAGAGTTCGGCGTTGGGCGCCATTCAGGTCACGGTGCGGGACGCATCCGGGACGGTGCTGGCTGGTCCAAGTCTCCTCTCGCTCCCGGCGAAGAATAAGATCGCGGTGGCTTTACGGGACCTGCTCCCTGGGTTTGCAGTGGTCGCGGGCAAACGTGGATCGGTGGACTTTCAAGCCGTGACCGGCACGGTCTCCGTCCTCGGGATCCGCTTTCACGGTTCGGCGTTCACGTCGATCCCCGCAGTCGAGCGATAGGCGTGGTTCTCCTTTGCCGTCAACAAACCAGCAAACCGCCCCTTTCCGGAAACGTCAGTAAGGTTTGGCATCGTATCTTCGTCTTATAGGTGCGGCGTCCATGCCCCTCTGCGCGCGGTTTGCCCAGGGCTGATCTCGCCGATAACTCCTGGAGGTTCGTAGATGAAACACGTCCTGCGCCGCTTGCTTCATTCGCCGATGTTTACCGCGACCACGCTGCTGACGCTTGCGATCGGGATCGGTGCGAACACGGCCATCTTCAGCGTCATCGAAGGCGTCCTGCTGAAACCGCTTCCTTACACGGACCCGGACCGCTTGATCGCGGTCCGTCATACGGCGCCGGGTGTCAATGTGGCGGATCTGCCGATGGCGCCCTCCAACTACTTCGTCTACCGGGAAGAGAGTCGCGTGTTCGAGGACATCGGGCTGTGGAGACGCGATTCGATG
>JBDTTK010000573.1:0-3543 GCA_039930685.1 Bryobacteraceae bacterium
CGGAAAGCTGGAGCGGGGCGGTGCGGAACGAAGTGATCGACGTCGCGCTTCGGTCGCGCGAACGGCGGGACGAGTTGCTCCGCGGATTCCGGGGAGCGCCGTACGCATTCGATATGGTGATGGACATCGGCGCGTACCGGGATATGCACCGGCATCGGCGGTGCCATCAATACCGGCAGGCCTATAGCGGCCGGCTGGGATTTGAAATTCCGGACGCATTGCGCGAGGCGGGCGATGCAGCCGTCTATGAAGAGTTGATGACGGAGACGCTGCGGGTGGCGAGTGAACTGCCGTCGCCGGGCGGGCAGTATCTGCTGCCGTTCGGCGCGCGTTCGCGGTTTCTGTTCAAGATGGATTTTGCCGAGGCCTATTACATCGCACGGCTCCGCAGCGGAGTGAAGGGGCACTTCAGCTATCGACGGGTGGCGTGGGAGATGAAGCAAAAGCTCGCGCAACTGGAGCCGGATCTGGGCCGGGTGCTCGAGGCGACGCCGCCCGAGGTTGAAGATCCGCTGACGAGATAGGCCGGAGACGCGCGCAGCTTGGCGGTTCGTCATACGGCGACCGCGTCGAAGGCCCTCAATTTCGCGGACAGCGTGGTCCTCTTGAGGCACAGCATGTCGGCGGCGGCTTTCTTATTTCCGCCGGTCTTCCGCAGAGCCTGTTCAAGGATGCTGCGCGCGATGTTGCCCACTGTCTGCTCAAAGTCGAGGCCGGAATCGGGGACGGTGACCAGGTGAGCCGCCGGCATCGAAGAGGCTGCAGACCGCAGGCCGGAGGCGCCCGACAGCGGGAAGTCGGAGGGGTAGAGAATCTCCCGCTCTCCGCTTAATGCGACCGCCATTTCGACGGCGTTTTCGAGTTGACGAACGTTGCCCGGCCAGGAATAGCTGCTCAATCGGGCGATCGTTTCAGGGGCGGCGCGACGGAGCGCAATCCCTTCCTGCTGGCAGACCTTTTCGAGGAAATGCTGGACCAGCAGAGGAATATCCGAAGAGCGGAAGCGTAGGGCGGCAACCTCGATGGGAATCACGTTCAGGCGATAGAAGAGGTCTTCGCGGAACCGCCCTTGCCGGATCCGGTCTTCGAGATCGACGTTGCAGGCGGCGATCACGCGGACATCGGTCTTGATGGTCTCGGAACTGCCCAACCGCTGGAATTCGCGTTCCTGCAAGACGCGGAGGAGCTTCGTTTGCGTGTCGAGCGGAAGGTCCGCGATCTCGTCGAGAAATATGGTGCCGCGATTGGCTTGTTCGAAACGGCCGACGCGCTGGTTCACGGCGCCGGTAAACGCGCCTCGAACGTGACCAAAGAGTTCGGCTTCGAGGAGGTTTTCGGGAAGCGCACTGCAGTTGACGGTTACCAGCGGTTGCTGGCTCCGCGTGCTGGCGAGATGAATGGCGCGAGCGACCATCTCTTTTCCAGTTCCGGTCTCGCCGGTGATCAGCACCGTGGACCGGCGGGAACCCACGAGACGGACGCGCTCGGCGAGTTCCTGCATGGGACGGCTTTCACCGACCAGCATTCGACGCCAGGGTTCCGGGTTGCGGGGGCCGGACCGGGCGGCGTTGCGGGCGGTGGCGAGAACATCCAGGAGGTCTTTGGGCTGGGCTGTGTCGTCGAAAAAGTGAAATGCGCCGAGTTTTGTGAGCCGTATCGCCTCGGCGAGATTGGCGTGCGGATTGCGGAGGAGTACGGCAAGACGAGGCTGGAGGAGACCGATTTCCGACAAAACTTCGTCGGCGGAGGCGCTTCCGGCGGCGGGAAGATTGGCGATAACCGCATCCCACTTCTGTGACGCGAGGTGCAGCAGCGCGTCTGGTAGGTCGGCGGCCACGTGAGTTTCGATCCCGCTCAGCGAGAGAAGCATCGTGTCTTCGGCGTCGTCCGGCGTTGAGGAAGAGATCCAGAGAATTCGCATAATAATCGATGGCCTTTGCAGAAGACAAGAGATTGTAGTGTTTCGCCAATCTTTTGCCCCCATTTGAGACTCTTGCTACCATCGACTACCCGCATCATTTCGATAGGTGAGAATTACACCTAACCCGCATAGGCCCAGGGGCTAGAACTTAAATGAGGACGGCGCCGAGCGATTGGTATCGCGCGACGCCGTTGTTGTTCGGGGGAGGGGAAAGGTCGTGCGGTTATTCCTGAAAGTACTCGGCGGCGAAATCCGGGCGGAGTTCGACGGCGCGCGCCCAATAGCCGCGAGCCTCGTCGTCTTTTCCAAGGGCCTTCAGAGAGTGCCCTAGATTGAGGAGGGCTTCGGGAAACTCAGGTTCCTTTTCAAGGCTCTGCTCGTAGCAGCGCGCGGCCTGATCGTATTTTCCCGCGGCTTCGAGCTCGAGGCCGAGATTATAGGACAGTTCCGCCGAATGAGCCTTCAGCCCGGCGAGCTTGGTCTGCCAATCCAGGGCGGCGGCGAAATTCCGGCGCTCGATGGCAATGGCTTCCAGGGCGGCCATGGCTTCGGTATTGGCGGGTTTCATGGCGAGCACCTTTTGGAAGGACTCCTCGGCGGAATCGAGATCTTCGAAGCGCCAGTAGGCCAAGCCAAGGTTGAGCAGGGCTTCGGGCCAATCCTTTTTCTTCTTGAGGCAAGCTTCAAATGCGTCGGCGGCGCCGGCATATTCGCCACGGTCGAATAGCAGGTAGCCGAGGCGGAATGCGGCATCTTCCCAATTGGGCTGGATGGCAACGAGTTTCGCGAGATGCTTTTCTGCGTCTCCCGCGCGCCCTTCGCGTTGGGCGAGCAATGCGAGGTTCCACAGCAGTCCGGGAGCGTCGGGCAGGGCTTCGGCAGCTTTAGCGTAAGCGGCCGCGGCGGACGTGAGATCGCCGCGCTCTTCCGAGACGGCACCTAGGTTGGCGTGCACTTCGGGCGCGTCGGAACGAAGCTTTCCGGCTTGGCGATAGGCTTCGAGGGCGGAATCCCAACGCGCGGTCCGCTGAAAGGCGACGCCGAGGTTGAACCAGCCTTCGAACGAGTCGGGCGCGATCTTGACAATTTGCGAGCAGTGTTGCGCGGCGGCATGGAAATCCGCGCGGGCAAACGCCGAGGTCGCGAGGCCTTCATAGGCGGCGCGGGATTGGGGGCGGATCTTGAGGAGCCGCTCGGAGTAATCGCGAACCTTCGAGTCTTCCTTGCGCGCGATGCTGAGCGCGATCATATTGATCAGCAGCTCGGGCGAATTCGTGTTGCCGGGCAGAAGCTTGCGGTAGAGGTCGCAGGCTTCATCGAGTTTCTGCGAGAGCTGCAGGGCGACGGCTTTTCCGAAGAGCGCTTTATCGTTCTGCGGATCGTGGTGCAGAGTTTCGAGAAAGCTTTGAAGCGCGAGTTCGGGCTGTTTGAGATGCAGGCGGCAAACGCCGAGCCCGAGGTGAGCCTGCCAGCGGTCAGGGGACTGGGCGATGGCCTTCTCAAAGGCCTGGGAGGCGTCCTCGAAGCGGTTCAGCCGCTCGAGGCTCAGTCCAAGATTGTATTGCGCGGTCTTGTGGGCGGGGGAGATTTCAATCAGCTTGGTAAAGCATCTGACGGCATCT
>JBDTTK010000574.1:0-3538 GCA_039930685.1 Bryobacteraceae bacterium
GGAGACGCTCAAGGTTGTCGATTCCCTATTTCCAGAAAAGGCGGACAACGAACAGGCCAACAAAGAGGAAGCGGACGACAGGGAGCCGCCAGCATTCCGACCGGACCAGACCTGGACCGCCATTCCGGCTCGCGAAACGGGGTACATCCAGGACTTCGACACGGCGCTCCTGCTCGAGTTCGCTTGCGCGAACAAGACCACGATTCGTATCGAGCGCGCCATCGGAGAGTTCTTGATCGAGGGAACGCCCGTATTATCGACGTCCGGAGCCGGTCCGTTCAGCGCATCCGATGGTCGACGGTTGAGCGGCGCGTGCCTGGTCGGTCGTCAGCGGACCATCGAGAGAGATCCGGGGTTCGGCATCCGGCAACTGGTGGATGTCGGGATCAAGGCGTTGTCACCGGGGGTGAACGACACAACGACGGCCGTGATGTGCGTCGACTATCTCACTGCAATCCTGGTGCGCGTTGCCGATCGGCCTATCGCAGTTCGAAGCTTGAGGTCAGAGGACGGCGTGTTGCGGGTGGCGATGCGCGGCCCGACGTTCGCGAGCTTGATCGGAGAGTCGTTTGACCAGATCCGGCAGAACGCGGGCGGCAACGTCGCCGTAATCGATCGCATGCTCTGGTCCGTGGAGACGCTGGCGGATCAGATCTCGATGGCGGCGCGGCGGCGGGTGCTGCTTTCGCACGCGCGAAAACTGGAGGACCTGGCGCGCTTGAGCATACCGTCGGCCTCCGATCGCGAGCCGATTGTGGATCGGGCGAACCGAGTGATCGCGCTTCTTAACCTGGCGGCCTGACGGTCCGCTACAGATGCAACCGCCTATCTACCTGGTCGGGTACTCGGCGGACGGCAGTTCTCGCCAGACGCGCGCACCTTCCTGCCGGTTCAATTGATCGACGAGATCGTTGACCCCGTTCTGGCGCGCCAGGACCAAGCCGTTGGTCTGGGTGTTATGGATGTAGGTTCCGCCTTGAAAGGCGACTCCCCAGGCGTGATTGAGTCGAGCACGGCCATCCGACTGCTCCTGCTGGGTCTGGCTGATGATAGCGTTCGTCTCGCGCATCGCTTGCAGGGCCGCCTGCATGCGTTGATTGACTAGTTCCTGGCTAATGGACCAGGAGCCCCAGATCTTGCGCATGGTCTGGAATTCGCGCGCGAAGATGGACTGCGGCGCGGAGACCAGCGAGAAATAATGGATCCAGGTGGAATTGCTGGTGGGGCTCGAAGAGGTGAGGCCCCAGGCGTAGTACGGCTGCCCGCGAATCTGCACTTTGGCCAGTACGTAGAAGGCCGGTCCGTTTCCGCTGACCGACTGCGTCTGCTGAGACTCGATGACCTGAAGCGGATATCCCTGGCGTCCATAGGTAAGAACGAGCGCACGCGTCGGATCCGTGTACGGGGCAACGCTCTGATGTTGGAATCCGGCCGAGGGATCGATGTATTGGAGGGAGACGCCCAGGACGACGGACTCCCCCTGCGGACCTTGGATGTCGAAGGTGCCGTTCTGGCCGCGCGCGGTCCAGCCTTGCGGAACGCGAACCGCGGAAGTGCCGTCCGCGGCGCGAACTTGAGACCATGCCACGTTGTCGTAGCGGCTGGCCGCGGGAGGTCCGGAAGCGTTGCCGCCCTGCTGCGCGGCGTTGACGGTATTGGCGAATCGGTCGGGGCGGTCCATGAGGAGCGAGACGCCGCCCGATCCGTTGCCGAGAGTGACGGAGAGCAATCCGGAGACTGGGACTCCCTGCAGCTGCGCGTTGAGCAGCGCCTGCACGCGCTGGTCACGGGCATCCACCACCGCCGTGACGATCGAGGGCATGCGGTCGAAATATCCGGAGAGAGCCTGCATGTAGCCGCGCAACACCATCTTGGCGGAGTTTGCGTTTCCGCGAAATGGGCTCGTGAGGAGGCGCCCGGTTCCGAGGTCCTGCGACTGGAAGCCGTTGGGCGCGGGTCTGGCCGGCAACGATCCGCTTTGTTTTGCGGCGCCGGGGAACTCAAAGCCCTTGGGAAGTGCGTCCTTGGGAATCTGGCCATTGAGGCGCGACGGACCCTGGCCGGCCGTGGTTAGCAACAACAAGAAGACAAAGCCATGTCGAAAGAACAAAGAAGCCTCCCTTTCTAATTATGCCTTCGAGCACCACTGGGCCGATATCGATGGGCTGCTGAATTTCGAGTTGCATGAGCTTGACAGCCCGCTCTCGTGAAGCGAACCGCCGCCAGCAACACTTCGTCGCGAGTCCGTGTGAGGCCCGTGGGTACGGTCCGGATCGCAGGTGTGCCGTCATTCCCGGGCGGAGATCATTCGAAGAACAGCCGAATCCTTGCTCTAAAGGGCCGGAGGACAGATTTCCGCGATCGAAACCCGACATGGCCCGGGATCAGTAGTTCCACCTCGGTGCCGGGCTCCTTGGCGTGAATCGTGAGCTTACCGCCCGTGCGGGAGGCGCGTTCCCGCATGCCCTCCAAACCGAAGTGGCCGGGCCTGCCGGCGGAGGCGACGGCTGGATCGAGACCCTTGCCAAAGTCGCGAACCCGCAGCATCAGATCACGCCCGTACGATAGGTGAACCTCGACGCGGGGACTCTTCGAATGAGAGCAGGCGTTACGAATCGCCTCATGGCCGATGCGGTATACGTCGTCTCGCACCATGGGATGCAGGTCGCGCGGTTCCCCACTGAGCGCGAGGTGAAAGGTAGTTGGACGGTTGAAGACGCACTCTTCGCCCGCAAGTTGCAGCGCTTGCGCCAGATCGTTTTCCTGAACGGTCGATTCCCGCAGCGACGTCAGCGCCGCGCGCCCTTCATGGGTGGCCTGTAGAAGCCAACTGGAGATCCGCTCGAACGAGGCCCGGCTCCGAGGCTCGTCGCGATAGCTCTCGATCGCCGTATCGGCGATCATTTTGCTCGCCTGAATCGTTTGAAGAAGGGTATCGTGAAGCTCGCGCGCGATCCGGGTACGTTCGGTCAACCGTTCGTCGAAGCGCGCACCGAGCCCAGCGGCGACTTGCCGCATGCGCAGCCGGTACCCGATCCAGCAGAGCGCAAGCAGCGACGCCGAAAGCAATCCGCGGAACCAATATGTCTGGTAGTAGGCAGGCGCAATCCGAAAGTGCAAGGCAGCGCCCGACTCATTCCAAACTCCATCATTGTTGGCGGCGATGACGCGAAACGTATAAGGCCCTGGCGAGAGGTCGTTGTAGAAAGCTTGACGGGAGGCGGAGGGGTCGCGAAAATCGGCGTCGCGGCCTTCCAGCTTGTACCGGAAACGGACCTTTTGCGGAACCGCAAAACTTAAGGCAGTGAACTGCAGGTCGAGGTCGCGCGTAAGAGCCGGCAAATCCAGTTTGTCGCTCAGCAGATACTCTTTTCCATCAGCCGTTATGGCTTCGATCCGAACGGGCGGCGGAGTCTCGTTGAGGTGCAGGTTGGCAGGATCAACGACTTGGACGACATTCTCGGTGACAAACCAGATTCGACCGTCCCCGGACCGGGACATCCTTGGGGTGAACGGAGGGCGGCCTCCAGGACGCGCG
>JBDTTK010000575.1:0-3529 GCA_039930685.1 Bryobacteraceae bacterium
TTGTCGATCTCGGGCGAAACATACTCGAACTTCTTCTTGCCGCACTTGGCGACGAGTTCTTTGATTCCGGCGGCGATTTTCTTGCAGCAATCGTGCCCGAAGTCGATGGCGCGGAGCACGTCGGCTTCGCTGGCTTCTTTCGCGCCGGCTTCGACCATGACGATGCCGCCCTCGGTGCCCGAGACGATGATCGAAACGGTGGCTTCGCGAGTCTGCTCGTAGGTCGGGTTGGCGACGGGTTTACCGCCGACGATGCCGACGCGGAGACCGGCGAGGACGTGGTGGAAGGGGATATCAGAAATCGCGAGAGCCGCAGCGGCTCCGACGAGGGCGAGCGGGGCCGGATCGCGAATCGGATCGGCCGACATCACCATGGCGATGATCTGGGTTTCGTGGGTGTAGCCTTCGGGGAACAGGGGGCGGATGGGGCGGTCGAGCAGGCGGCTGGTGAGAACTTCTTTCTCGGAGGGGCGGCCTTCGCGCTTAATGAATCCGCCGGGAAAGCGCCCGGCTGCATAGGTGTACTCGCGGTAGTCGCAAGTGAGGGGGAAGAAGCTGGCGTTCGGCTTAGGGTCCGGCGCCGTGCAGGCGGAGACGAAAACTACGTTGTCGCCTTGACGGACGAGAACGGCTCCGTTGGCCTGTTTCGCCATTCTGCCGGTTTCGATGGAGATTGTTGCGTCACCGAACTGAATCTCAACGGTGTGGGTCATGAACAAATGCGTCCTTAATCGCGACCGCAACGGCTCATCACGTCGAAGACGTGCAGCCGTACGGCTCTCGTTCGATTAAGAGGTGGAGACTGGGAGCGAACGCGGGAAAGGACTGTCTCAAGCCTCGAGAATTTAGCTTTCGGTCGCCGGAGTCGTTTCTGAACGATTCTTTTTGGGAATCATCGCTACCGATTCCCCATGGAATCGGTCCGGCTGACAAACCTAGCGGCGGATGCCCAGACTCGTAATGAGAGTCTTGTAGCGTTCCGGGCTATGGCTGCGCAGATAATCGAGCAGCCGACGGCGGCGTGCCACCATCATCAGCAGACCCCGGCGAGAATGATGATCCTTCTTGTGGGTCTTGAAATGCTCCGTTAGCTCGGAGATTCGCTTGCTGAGGATAGCAACTTGCACCTCTGGCGACCCGGTATCGGTTTGATGCACCCGATACGTGGAAATAACTGTTGATTTTGCTGCAGCCGCCAGTGCCATTCGAAAGTAAATACTCCTCGTCTGTATTCTTAATCGTTTTGTATCAGATTCAGAGTACCATACTCCGGACGACGGTGCGCAAGTGACGGCGTGTCCTGTGCCTGGATCGTCTGGAACAGCATGCCGATCCCTGCTACAATTCTCGCCAATGCGGGGTTACCCGCTAGTCGAAGAGAAGGCGGAAATGGGGATCGAAAGAATGACAAAGACAATCCTACTGATGTTCGCGCTCGTGGCTGCGCCTTTGGGGATTCGGGCGCAGTCGCGTCCGCCGGAGCCTGCGAAGCTGATCGCGGCGCAGAGGGACGCCATGAAAGCGCTCTCTTTCATGGACGGAGTGTGGCGCGGAACAGCCTGGACCATCCTGCAGTCCGGGCAGAAGCATACCATTACGCAGACGGAGCGCATGGGTCCATTTTTGGACGGTTCGATCAAATTGGTTGAGGGCAGGGGCTACGAACCCGATGGGCGAGTCAGCTTCAATGCGTTCGGCTCAATTTCCTATGACGTTGCGAAAGGTACCTACACAATGCACTCCTACGCGCAGGGCATGGTCGGCGATTTTGAGCTGAAAGTTACGCCCAATGGTTATGTGTGGGAGATTCCGGCCGGGCCGATGACGATTCGCTACACGGCTGTCGTCAAAGACGGAACGTACCTCGAAGTGGGGGACCAGATCCGGCCGGGCAAGGAGCCGGTCCGCATCTTCGAGATGAGTCTCAAACGGGTTGGCGATACGGATTGGCCGGCGGCGGGCGCGATCAGCCCGAAGTAGGGTTCCGGGATCGAGAAACACGCGGAACCTTGGTGGTTGACGCCGCGTAGTAGGTAGCGAGTCGCGCGGCAGGCGGCGGCACTGCTACAATCCTGACCCATGCTTCCCCAACCTGTACCCCCGCACATCGCGGCAATCGAGCGGCCGTGCGAGCAGCTTTTCACGTACTACATCTTTCGCGCGCTTGCGACGACGGTGGCTGCGCCGATTACGATGCTCGTGCTGTACTTCCGGTATCACACGATGCGCTACCGGTTCGACACGGAAGGCATTCATATGAGTTGGGGCATCCTCATGCGGAACGAGGTGATGCTCAATTATTCCCGCATCCAGGATATCCAGTTACGATCCAATTTCATCGAGCGGTGGTTGGGGCTCGCGCGGATCGAAATCCAGACGGCGAGCGGAACTACGGGTTCCGAGATGACGCTCGAAGGGCTGAAGGATCATCAGGCCATGCGCGATTTTCTGTATTCGAGGATGCGGGGGGCCCATCACGATCACGGACCAGCGGCGGCGTCCGGCGGAGAGGCCGAGCCGCTGGCGGCGATTCTCCGCGAGGTTGCCGAGGAACTTCGAGCGATCCGGCAAAGCCTGGAGAGCCGCAATGCCTGAGCCGGAAACGCAGCCGTCCTTTACGCGAGTAGAGCGCCGGCTTCTCGACTTCCTGCGCGTCCCGCCGCTGCCGGAGGCGCCGGAGGGGTCGCCCGAATCGATCCGCATTTTCCACGCGGGCCGCAACTATTTCAAGTGGAGCATTCTGCTGTGGGCGATCGCCAATGCATCGTTTCTGCTGTTGCTGGTGATGCTCGATTTCAGTTTCGGCAGGTTGATCGCGCGGCTTCCAGATTGGATGCGGACCTATTGGGTTCTCCTGATCTGGTTCGAATTTCTCGCCTTCGGTCTATCGCTTCCATTCACGTTTCTCGCGCGGAAGCTGGACTACCAGTTGCGTTGGTATGTGGTGACGGACCGGAGTCTGCGCATTCGCAGCGGCATCTTCTCGATCGAGGAGTTGACGATGACGTTTTCGAACATCCAGGAGATTCGGGTGAATGCGGGTCCACTGCAGAAAGTGCTTGGATTGGCCGACGTCGAAGTGCAATCGGCGGGCGGCGGATCGGGTGCGAGCGGGCACGTCGGACGATTCGAAGGGGTGTCGAATGCCAACGACATTCGCGATCTGATGGTGGCGCGCCTCCGTAAGTACCGCGATTCCGGGCTGGGCGAGCACGACGCGGCGATGCCGGTTGCCAGTCCGATGGAAAGCGAATCGGCGGCGCGCGAAGTGTTGGCGGAGGCTCGCGCCTTGCGCGCGGCGCTTGCGCGTTAGGGCAAGGAATCGGCCTAGACTGGTTTCGGAATGATGGTCACCGGCATTCATCACGTCAGCCTTGCGGTCAGCAATTTGGAAGCGTCGAAGCGTTTCTATCGAGAGGTGCTGCGCCTCGAAGAGATCGCCCGACCACCGTTTGCGTTCGCGGGGGCGTGGTTCCAAGTTGGATCGTCGCAACAGTTGCACCTGATCGCCTGTGACGATCCGACGCTG
>JBDTTK010000576.1:0-3527 GCA_039930685.1 Bryobacteraceae bacterium
GATCAACGTGCAGGCGCCCGAAGATTCCTCGACGGGTCCGGTCGCGATCGTGGTGAAGAATGCCAAGGGCGAGAGCGCCGGCTTTTCGTTGACCAAGGCACCGTTGGCGCCGGGGCTGCTCGCGCCATCGAGCTTCCAGTTCGACGGAAAGCAGTATGCAGTCGCTACATTTTCCGACGGAGCGTTTGTCTGCCCGCCGGACCGGATCGCTGGAGTGGCATGCCGGGCGGCGAAACCTGGTGATACCGTTGCCCTGTATGGCGTCGGCTTTGGCGCCGTGACTCCGGTGTCGGCGGCCGGTGAGATCGCTTCGGGTCCGACCAGCCTCGCCGCGCCGATCAGTTTGCGAATCGGCGGCATCGCGGCGGAACTGCCGTACGCTGGCCTGACGCCCGGAACCATCGGCCTTTACCAGTTCAACGTCGTCATTCCGGAAGTCGCGGATGGAGAGGTTGAGGTCGAGATGACGGTGGGTCCGGTGAGCCAGGCGCCGGTGCCTGGTCGGTTGTTCCTGCTGGTTAGACGTTAAGGGAGAATGCAGTCCGAATCGCGCCGTTTGCGTTACGCGGACGGCGCGGTTTCCTTTTCGGGAAGAGCGGCCGCCGCAATTTGAGCGATGTCGAGCAGACGCGGCGGATTTGCCGACACTTTGTCCAGCGCGTCGCTGAACATCGTGTTGCAGAACGGGCACGCGGCCCCCACCACCGTCGCTCCCGTCTCGGCGAGTTCGCGGGCCCGATTGTGGCTCACGCGCTCGCCATGCTCTTCGCCGAGGAACGCCAGTCCGCCTCCGGCTCCGCAGCAGAAACTGCGCTCGCGGGAGCGTTCCGGGTCGATGACGGATCCGGCCTGGTGCGTAATCACCGAGCGCGGCTCGTCATAGCTTCCGCGATACCGTCCGAGATAGCAAGGATCGTGATAGACGACCTTTTCGCCCGGCATGGAGTTACCGGGAAGGCGATCCTGGTGGCGCGCCATGAACTCTGAGTGATGCTCGATTTCGGGGGCGACGCCGAATTCCTTCCAGTCGTTCGAAATGGTCCGGATGCAGTGCGGACAGATCGACACGATCTTCTTGACCTTGTTTTGCTCGAAGCCTTTCAAGCCCTCTTCCGCAAGGGTCTGAAACACTAAATCGTTCCCCAGCCTTCGCGCCGGATCGCCCGTGCAGCGTTCCTTCTTCATGACGCCGTAGGTAGTGCCGAGGTAGTCCATCACTTTAGCGAACGACGTGATGATCTCTCGACCCTTCGGATCGAACGAGCCCATGCAGCCCAGCCAGAGGCAGTATTCCTGGCTGCCGTCGTAGATCGGGAAGTTCTGCTTCTGAATGAACTTGTCGCGCTCGCTCGCGGACAGGCCGAGTGCGTTTCCGTTGCGCTCGAGCGCGAGGAACAGCTTGGTGCCGTAGTCGTCCTCCCACTTGCCTGTATTCACCGCGCCGCGGCGAAGTCCGATGATGATGGGCAAATGCTCGACGCCGACCGGGCACTGGTATTCACAGGCTCCGCAGGTCGTGCACTGGAAGACGGCTTCCTGCGACAGAAATTCGCCCAGCAAGGGCGCTTCGCTCATAGCGCCGTTCTCGTTGAGGTACGCACGCATGCCCATGGCTATTTCTTTGGGGTTCAGAACCTTGCCGGTGTTGTTCGCCGGGCAATGTTCCTGGCAGCGTCCGCACTCGACGCAGGAGTAGGCCTGCAAGGAAACCAATTGCGTGACGTCCTTGCCGGTATCGAGTCCGAAATCCTCGTCGCCGACCAACGGGGGAATCTGCGAGAAACTTCCGCGCGACAGGAACACAGTCACGGGGCTGAGCACGAGGTGCAAGTGCTTTGACCGGGGAATCAGCGGCATGAAGATCAGAAGCGCGGCAGTGTGCGCCCACCAGATCGGCTTCGACCCCGCCTCGCCGTCCTTGATCCAGAACGTCGCAAGGTAGGTGAGCATCAGAGTCGCGATCAGGATCGCAACATACCCGGAAGAGGTCGACAAGTGCTCTCCCAGCCACTTTGGACGCGCGATGAAGCGCCGCGCCGCCAAGCCGATGATTGAAACGGCCACTGCGACCGCGAAGATGGCGGCCAGATACCGGTAGGCGTCACCAAGGATTCCCAGGTGCTCGAGAAACGGAAAGCCGATGCCTGCTGCGAAATGGTTCAGCGTGATGAGGCCGAAGGCGCAAAAGCCCCAAAAGACAAGGGCGTGGGCGAGTCCGGGAAGCGGGCGCTCCTTGATAACTTTCGCCTGGCAGATCACTTCCCAGAAAAAATCCCAGGCGCGCTTGGCGACCGGGTCCAGCGTGAAGCCGGGGTCCTTCTTCGAGTCGATGATCGCTTTCCAGGTCTTGCCAAAGCTCATCCAGAATCCGTAGGCGGACGCCGCAAGCAATAGAAGAAAGACGAGGATTTCCGGCCAACCGGGATTCAGCATAAAGAGTTGAATGTAGCACGCGCGAAACAAAATCAGGCGCCCTTGTCAGGCGCGAAACCGAACCTTGTCATAATGGATGCCGGAGGATGTTCTATTGCGCTATGTGATTTCGGGGGCGGCGGGCTTTATCGGCTCCCACGTGTGCGACCGTCTGTTGGCGGAAGGCCATCAGATTCTCGCGTTGGACAATCTGATCACGGGCTCACTGAAGAACATCGAGCATCTCGCCGCGGATCCCGGCTTTGAGTTCCGGAACTGCGACGTGATCCAACCGGTGGCGGTCGAAGGCACGGTCGATTGCGTCTGGCACATGGCTTCGCTCGCGAGTCCGAAGAAGTACGGGGCGTTCCCCATCGAGACTCTCGAGAGCGGTTCGACGGCGACGCAGCGGATGCTCGAACTGGCGCGCGCCAAGGGCGCTGCGTTTCTGCTGACCTCGACGTCTGAATGCTACGGCGATCCCGAGATTTCGCCCCAGTCGGAAGACTATTGGGGCCGCGTGAACCCCGTAGGCGAACGCTCCTGCTACGACGAGAGCAAGCGCTACGCCGAGGCGATCACCATGGCGTTCCACCGCAAGCACGGCGTCCGATCGAACATCGCGCGAATCTTTAATACCTATGGACCGCGGATGGCGCTCGACGACGGCCGGGTGGTTCCGGCGTTCATCGATCAGGCTCTGCAGGGCAAGCCGCTCACGGTGTACGGCGATGGCAAGCAGACCCGCAGTTTCTGCTACGTCAGCGATCTGGTCGACGGCTTGATTCGGCTGTCGCGCAGCGAAGAGCGTTTTCCCGTCAATCTCGGCAACCCCGTCGAAATGACGATCCTCGAATTCGCGGAACGGATTCAAGGTCTGATGGAGACGACTCTGCCGATCCAGTATCAGCCCTTGCCTTCCGATGATCCCAAGCAGCGGCGTCCGGATATCGCGAAAGCCAAGCGCCTGCTCGGTTGGGAGCCCAAGGTCAATCTGGCCGAAGGCCTCGCCGAGACGATCGCCTACTTCCGGTCACTCGCGACCGTCGCCCGCTAATCGACCGCACCTTCGCACCGTGCGACAATCGTCCTGCTTCCCCCTAGGCCTACACAAC
>JBDTTK010000577.1:0-3526 GCA_039930685.1 Bryobacteraceae bacterium
GTAGACGTGCGGCGGCCCGAGCCGGGTCCGCACGATCTACTGGTGCGCGTGGCGTCGTCAGGAATCTGCGGAACCGATCCGCACATTCTGCATGGCGTTTACCCGGCGAACTTTCCCTGCATCCCCGGACATGAATACTCGGGCGTCGTCGAGGCGGTCGGCGGAGAGGTCGACGGATTCAAACCCGGGGATCACGTCGCGGTAGATCCAAACATCCTCTGCGGCACATGTTTCTATTGCCGCGCGGGGAAAGTGCACCTGTGCAAGAACCTCGTTGCGCTTGGCGTGAACATTCCGGGCGGCTTCGCGGAGTATTCCTGCGTTCCTTTGAAGCAGGCGTTCCTGCTCCCGAAGTCGTTTCCGCTGGCGCACGCCGCGCTCGCCGAGCCCGTTGGGTGCTGCCTGCGCGGGATGGATTTGTCCGGAATCCGCTCGGGCGACCGGGTCGCGATTTTCGGCGCTGGTCCGATGGGCGCGATCATGCTGCAGCTCGCACAACTACAAGGCGCGAGCACAGTGATCATGATCGATCCACAGGAAGGGCGCCGCAAGCGTATGGAGGCTCTCGGCGCGACCTGGGTCATCGATCCGCGCGAGGAGAAGGCGTCCGACGCGATTCGTAGCCAGTATCCAGACGGGCTCGAAGTCGTCTTTGACTGCTCCGGCAACGTGGACGCGGTCCGCGAGGCGCTGAAGATCGTCTGCCGCGGCGGCACCGTGATGTTTTACGGCGTATGCGATAAAGATAAGAATATCGACCTGAATCCGTTCTGGTTGAACGATAACGAAATCACGATTCGCGGATCTTACAACAATCCGAATACGATTGGCCGCGCAATCGACTTGATGGTCAGTGGACGGCTCAACGCAGCGGCGGTGGTAACCCATCACTTCCCGCTGAAAGACGCATTGGACGCCTTTGGCGCAAGCGGATCCTCAGAAACTTTGAAGGTGGTGATCGACCCATGAAATCCTTGCTGATTCTTCTTCTGCTCGCCGCGGCGGGCTTCGCGCAACAGAACGTAGTCGTGTACAAAGAGAGCGGACGATTTGCCGGCTGGCCGGCGAATCACGGCATCTGGTCCTGGAACAACGAGATCGTGGTCGGCTTCGAAGCCGGCTATTTCAAAGTGAAAGGGGAGAAAGAGCACCGCGAACACGCCATCGATTACTCAAAGCCTGAAGAGCATATGCTCGCCCGCAGCCTGGACGGCGGACTCACCTGGAAGATGGAAGCACCGCCGAGCCTGCAGCCGCCAGAGGGCACCAAGATCGCAGGCGTTCCGGCGAAGACCGGCGGAAAGCCTGCCGTCGAATCGATGGGCGGCATCCGCTTTACAGATCCAAACTTCGCAATGACGTTTCGCATGGAGGACATCCATCTCGGTCCTTCTCGCTTTTACTACTCCTACGATCGCGGCAAGACCTGGGAAGGCGCCTTCAAGGTTCCGGACTTCGGGCAAAAAGGCATCGCGGCCCGTACGGACTATATCGTCAACGGACCGAAGGACTGCATGGTGTTCCTGACCGCCGCCAAATCGAACGGGCGCGAGGGCCGCGTGATTATGGTGCGGACCACTGACGGAGGCAAGAGCTGGAAGTTTGTCGCGTACGTGACTCCGGAACCGGAGGGCAATGACCACGCCATCATGCCGTCCACGGTTCGACTGTCGCCGAAATCGTTGTACACAGCGGTCCGCTTTCGCCAGTTCATTGACGGCTACCAGTCGGACGACAACGGGTCCACATGGCACCGCGTCGGCCGGATCGCGGATACGGACAATCCGCCGAGCCTGCTGAAGTTGAAAGATGGCAGGCTGGCGATCGCCTACGGCTACCGCAAACCGCCGTTCGGGCTTCGCGGCCGGGTGAGCAAAGACCAGGGCAAGACGTGGGGCGACGAGATCATTCTGCGGCAGGATGGCGGCAGCTGGGATCTTGGATATCCGCGTTCGGCCCTGAGGCCCGATGGCAAAATCGTTACCGCCTACTACTTCAACGAAGGCGCGGAGCGTTACATCGGCGCGACGATCTGGGACCCGAAATAGACGAGAGGCGACGCCAATGCCCTTCACGCGAAGAGATTTTCTTGCAACAGCCGCGGTCGGGGGGCTGGCGTCGCAACTTCCGGGTCAGACATCCGAACCCTGGTTCGACAAGCCGATGCGCTGGGCGCAGCTGACGCTCGCCGAAAACGATCCGGGTCGTTATGACCTTGGATTCTGGCTGGACTACTTCAAGCGGATCCACGCGGACGCCGTCTGCCTCAGCGCGGGCGGCGTCGTCGCCTACTACCCGACCGAGATTCCGCTGCACCACAAAAGCGCCTGGATGGGCAACACGGATCCCTTCGGCGAACTGCTCGCCGGGTGCCGGAAGCTGGGCGTCTCCGCCGCAGTAGCGCGTGTCGATCCGCACGCCGTCCATCAAGACGTCTACGACGCGCATCCGGATTGGATCGCGGTCGACGCATCCGGTCAGAAACGGCGCCACTGGGGGTCACCCGAGATGTGGGTGACGTGCGCGCTCGGGCCGTACAATCCCGTGTTCCTAACGGCCGTCATGAAGGAGATCGCGACCAAGTACAAGGTGGATGCGCTGTTCGCGAATCGGTGGGACGGGTCGGGAATGTGCTACTGCGAGCACTGTCAGACACTATTCCGCGCCGCGTCCGGCCGCGAACTTCCTCGCAAGATGTCGATCGAGGATCCTTCATTCCGCGACTATCACGTCTGGAAAGAAAAACGGCTGTTCGACCAATGGAGGCTGTGGGACAAAGAACTCCGCGCGATCAATCCGAACATCACGATGATCCCGAATACCGGGGGCGGCGCGCTAAGCACTCCCGACATGAAGGAGACCGGCGAGCTCGCGCAGACGCTGTTCGCGGATAACCAGGCGCGTCATGGCGTGATGGCGCCGTGGGCGAACGGCAAGAACGCGAAAGAGTACCGCGCGGTGATGGGGCGCAAGGCGGTGGTCGGCATCTACAGCGTCGGCCTCGAAGAGCCGTACCGTTGGAAGGACTCGGTCCAGAACGCCGACGAACTGAAGCTATGGGTCGCGGACGCGACCGCCAACGGAGCGCGCCCCTGGTTCACCAAGTTCTCCGGAATCATTTACGATCGCCGCTGGCTGAAGACGATCGAAGACATTTACGGCTGGCATTACCGCAATGAACGCTACCTGCGCAACGAGGAGTCGCTCGCGCGCGTAGGCCTCGTGTACTCGCAACAGACCGCCCAGTTTTACGGCGGCGAGCAGGCGCGGGCCAAAGTGGAAGATCCGATCCAGGGGTTCTACCAGGCTCTCGTCGAGGCGCGCGTGCCCTTTGAAATGGTGCACGACGGCCTTCTCGACGCCGCGCATCTGGCTCGGCTAAAGACCCTCATCCTGCCCAACGTCGCCGCGCTGTCGGCAAAGCAGTGTGATCAGATTCGCGCGTTCGTAGCGCGCGGCGGAGGGCTGATCGCGACGAACGAGACGTCACTCTACGACGAGTGGGGCGTTCGGCGAATGGATTTTG
>JBDTTK010000578.1:0-3523 GCA_039930685.1 Bryobacteraceae bacterium
CAAGTCCCGTGATTGCGACGGCAGCGATGAGTCAGTGCTCCGTTTCCGTGTGATCTGGCGGATCGCGGCTGGAGGAATACGGCTCCTCGAGAGCAGCGCGCGATTCGTCCTTGCACCGCTTTCTGAGGAGCCGTCACGGACGTGGCGCTGGCTTCTTCTCGCCGCGTTTGAGGATGCGCTCCATCTCCTCCTCGTCGTCCATAGGAGCCGACGGTCTCTTCCGCGCCTGTCCGTAATCCGGATCTTTGGGATCCTTGGCCTTCTCGGGATCGAAGATTCGCGGATCGACCTTTCTGGTGGTGTAGGGCCGGAAATCGGGCGTATCGGTGAAGCTGTCCGACAGGTCGCTGGCGAGCGCGTCGAACATGTTGAGCGGCGGCAGTCCCAGGATTTCGTAGAGCGTCCGGTGCATGCTCAGGATGGTGGTGTGCCGATGCGATACGTATCCCTTTTTCGCCCACGGACTGATGACCAGCAGGACGCTCCGCTGGGCGTCGACATGGTCGGGCTCGCCGCCGGCGTCGTCTTCGGTCACGAAGATCGCCATGTTCTTCCAGTAGGGCGTGTGCGAAAGGAACTCGACGATCCGGCCGAGGGCGAGGTCGTTGTCGGCCATGTACGAGGCGAGATACGGATAGCCGCCCTCCGCCCGGCGCGAGGAGCCGTGATCGCTGCAGAGGGCGATGTTGACGAGCGATGGGAACGGTTTTCCGCCCTTCCGGAAGCGCTGCTCGACGTCCTTCATGAACCAGTGCGCACGGTACTGGTCCGGGATGTTCATGTTGAAGATCGGGTAATCGAAGCTGGTGTTATCGAAGAGCACCTTCGGCATCGGAATATTGACGACCTCGCGCGCGCCGGTGGGGCGATCCTCGGGACCTTCCTCTACGCCGGGAAACTCGAAGCCCTCGCCGTAGTTGCGGAACCGGACCTGATGGCGCGCGAGATGTTCCCACATTGATCCGGCCTCGGGATAATCCTCCGGCATCATCGATCCGTTCGAGCCCATCGAATAGCGCCGACCCGGCGCTGTGCTTTTCTCCTTGAACGACCAGCCCAGCGTGTAAGTCATCTGCATCAGGTTGTTGGGTTGCACGCCGACCAGCCAACGATGCCCTACGCCGGATGCCTCCGGCTCGACGTAGAAGTTGTCGCTGACGGTGAACTGGCGCGCGAGTGCGTTGTGATTGACCATGACCGGCACGTCGTGGAGAGTGGGCTGGCCTTTCTCCTCAGCGGTCTGATGCAGTCCCCAGCGAAGGAGAGAAGGATCGTGATTCGCGCCCGGAACGCGGTCGAAGATCGTGTCGTAGGTATGGTTTTCCTTGGTGATGAAGACGACGTAGCGGATCTCTTTGGAGGCGCGCCCGAGAAGAGTGGGGATGATTGCGGAAGCCATGGCGGCGCGGTCCGCGGTGCGGTCGCGTTGCCGCTTGGTCTCGAGAGTCTGGCGGGTCATTGAGGCGAGCGCTGCGTCGTGGGGTGTGTCCAGAATCGAGAGTACACCGCGCATCTTTAGGAAATCGCTCTTGGGAATCTGGGAACCGCCGCTCGGCCCGTTGCCGAAGCCTTTGAAGCAAGTCACCGCCAGGCGACGGCCGTCCGGCGACACTGCCACGCGGTAGGGATACCACGCGGTCGGAATGTGGCCGAGCACCTTCAGCGTGGCGGCGTCGAGGACGCCGATGGCGTTGATGCCACTCTCAGCGACATACAGTCTGCGGCCATCGGGTGAGACGGCCATGCCGCTGGGTCCGACGCCGCGCAGTCCGGCGACAAGCGACGACGGCACGATGCGGACGCGCGCGGCCGACTTGCTCTGGCGCAGGTCGACGCGCTCCACCATGTCGTTGTTGCCGTTTGAAACGTACAGCGCATCGTCGCGGACGGCGACGAAATTTGGAGCGCTGCCGCCGACGGTCTTGCCGTTGTCGGCGGGGGAATGAATGAGCAGACCGGTTTTCCAACGGCCGCTGATCCGGGGCGCCGAGGCGTTCGAGACATCCACGCTCCAGACCGAAAACGACTCAGGGACGTTGTCGCCGCCGAGTCCAGGGATCTTGCGCCCCTCGAACTCCACGCCGTCGCGGGCTTCGTTGCTCGGATACCCGAAGGCGGGGCGCGTTAGTCCGCGGCTGTCGGACTTGCCGTCCGTCGGAGGCGGCACGGCGCTGTATTCGAACAGCCCGATGTTGGCCACCAACACGCGGTCGCCCGCCACCGCTAGGGCGTAAGGATACCTGCCGACTGGAACGGAGCCAACCGTTCGGCGCGCGCTCGTATCGATTACTGCCAAGCGAAAGTTGGTGACGTCGGCGCAGTACAGGTAGCGTCCGTCGCGGGACAGCTTTACATCTACCGCGTAACTGTCGTCGAACTTTTTGCCGGCGACTTCGGCGTTGAGAGGAATCTCCGCGAGCATCTGGCTCGAAGTGGTGTCGAACACGAAGACGCTGCCGCGCTCGCCGCTGCTCCAGTACAGGATCGCGCCGTCGGGAGAGAAGTCGGCGCCGCCGGCGTTCAGATGGATCTTGCGCTTGTCATCCGGCTTGGGGGGATTCAGTAGGGAAATTTTCGGTGAGCCAGTCTGCCAACCGGACACGATCTGCCCGACGCCGTCGCTCGCGATAAACAGGCGCGAACCATCGCGGCTCATGACCATGCCGTGCGGGTAGCGCGCGAGCGGGAGGTGCGTTCCGGCGGGCTGTAGGCGGCGTCCGTTGGGCAGGATGGTGACGCCGGCGGGGTCATGCACGGCGTAGGCGTCGCCGGCCGGGGCGTGCAGGTAAGGTGACGCCGCACGCTTTTGCGCCGTCATTTGGGAGGAGGCCACGGCGGCCAGCAGAGTCAGCATCGCGGCATTGCGCCGGATCAAAGTGGTTGGTTTGGTCATACCGCTGGTGCGCGTCGCTTCCTTCATCTTTTTCGTACAGTCTCAGTTATTTTGCCCGATAGCCGGGTCCGCGGAGAGCCTTGCCTGGAGTCTTGCCGGTCAGCTTTCCTTGATCCACAACGAGCACTCCATTGACCGCGACGTAGCGGAAGCCTGTGCTGTAGCGGTTCGGATTTTCGAAGGTCGCTTCGGCATGGACCGTAGCCGGATCGAAGACCGCGAGGTCGCCAGCCATGCCGGTTCGGAGGATGCCGCGATCCTGAAATCCCGCAGCTTCGGCCGCGAATGAGGTCATTTTGCGGACGGCCTCTTCGAGCCGCAGAAGCTTTTGTTCGCGGACGTAGTAGCCCAGGATTCGCGCCGCTGAACCCCATCCCCGAGGATGTGAAGTCTCGTGCGACAGGGTGCCGTCGGTCGCCTTCCCGGCAGAATCGGTACAGAACGACACGAAGGGGTTGGCAAGTGCCGTGCGGACGTCGCGCTCGTCCATGATCGACTGGATGCAGGAGGAGTTCGCGCGATCGGCGACCACGATGTCGAGCAAGGCGTCTCGCGGGTCCTTCTTTTCGTCGGCAGCGATGCGCGCGATTGTCTTGCCTTCGTACTTCTTCAGCTTCGGATCGAGCACCT
>JBDTTK010000579.1:0-3522 GCA_039930685.1 Bryobacteraceae bacterium
GCCCGAAGCAATTTGGGTTGAAGCGCTAGTGGGATATCACCGACCTCGTCCAGAAACAGAGTGCCCCGTTTGGCCCTTTCAAACCGGCCGATCTTCTGCGACAAGGCTCCCGTGAACGCGCCCCTCTCATAGCCGAAGAGCTCGCTCTCCAGAAGTCCGGTCGGAATCGCCGCGCAATTCGATGTGACCAAGGGGCCATTTCGTCGCGCGCTTAGGCGGTGGATTGCGCCTGCGATCAATTCCTTCCCTGTGCCCGTCTCGCCTAGGATCAACACGGTGGCATCCGTTGGAGCCACGTTCTCAACCAATTGCAGAACCCTCTGAATCGCAGCACTTCTACCCACGATCTTCGCAAACACATCATCCGGGGGTTCAGGGTGGGCGCCCCAGGATTCGATCCGCAAGAACTCCGGGGAATCTCTGGTATCGACCCGTGCCTGGGCGCGCGCTGCTGCTGCGGAGGCCATCTCGACCAATGCGGTGGCACGCAGGCTGCCAAAGGAGGTTTGCCTTTCCTTCGAACAAACTAACCCGGATTCGGAATGCCGACGTTTGCCTTGCCCGCGCGATATCGCGCCAAGCCGTCTGCCCCTGCGGCTGCTCACGCAGGAATACTGGACAACGTCCACTGCGGCGCCGTTACATTCTCAAGACCAATAATGTAACTCCTGCTAAAGTCGCTTCGCTACACCGCCGTTCCGAATAGTGCCCCGACTCCCGCGGTTATCGCCATGGCCAACGCACCCCAAAACGTGACGCGCGCGGCGCCTGCGGCCACGCCCGCACCACCCGCTCTTGCGGCGACGGCTCCAAGAAGTGCCAGGAAAACCAAAGATGTGCTCGAAACCAGCAGGATCAAGGCCGCATCGGGTGCGATGGCGGTGACCAGGATCGGCAGCGTCGCTCCGACGGCGAAGCTCCCG
Source organism: Bryobacteraceae bacterium (assembly GCA_039930685.1). Lineage (GTDB taxonomy): Bacteria > Acidobacteriota > Terriglobia > Bryobacterales > Bryobacteraceae > JBBQWZ01. Next base: position 924 of record JBDTTK010000579.1, read on the forward strand.
GCGGACGCCAGCGCCGCTTGAATTGGACGCGCGCTGAGCGTGTCCGTAATGCCAAGTTCGTCGCGGGAATGTGCGCCGATTGCGTCGTGAGCCATCAGTTGCTCGGCCACCTTGTCGGCAAGCCCTGCCTCAAGTCCGCGACTGACATAAATCGCCGCCAGTTCCGCCTGCTCCAGACCGCCGGCCGCCGCGAGTTCAAGGCGTTCCCGCCCGAGTTCGGCCTTTTCCGTATCGGCCTGGGAGTGGACGGATACGTATTCGCCGGCCGCCATCGACATCGCCCCCGCGACGAGGCCGGCGATTCCGGCGAGCAGAATGCTGCTATGTGTGGAATGCGCCGCGGCAACACCAAGCACCAGGCTGGCCGTCGAGACAATCCCATCGTTCGCACCCAACACGGACGCGCGAAGCCAGCCTATGCGCCCGATGAGATGACGTTCCTTTTGTCGCACGACCATGGCGGCCTCCTCAAACAAAGAACGGTAGATCCGCTGCTTCGCTGCCGTCGAGCCAGCGCCACATGGCCGCAAAGACTCCCCGCGCTGGTTCTGCCAGCACTCTGGTGGCCCATCTTCGCTACTTCAAAGCGGCGGCGTGGGGATGCGCACCGGGAACGCGAGATGCGCCCGACTTGATCGTTCAAGGAGCCTGGGATCCAAAACCTGACGGCGAGTTACGTTCGGACTAAAGGAAAGCGGCGCCCAACTGCCTATTCCCGCAGCGGTCGAATTCTCAGATTCCTAAACCGCACCTCGCTCCGGTGATGCTGCAGCACGATCGGACTCGCAAACGGCACATCGATCGGATACTCCGCCGTCTTGATTCCGTTCAGCCAATGCTCCAGGTGATCCTTGGCCACGACCAGCCTTGCGTCGTTCCACTGACCCACGGGCTTCGCCGCTCGTTGGCGGATCTCGGTGACTCCATACAGCGCCCCGCTGCGATGCTTCGGATCGAGGTCCGGTAGGTCTTCGTCGATCAATTGATACTCATAGGCCGCCGACCCCGAGCCGCCGCCGAGACCGAACAGGCGGTACTTCACGCCGGAGTTTGCGCCCTTGGCGATCTGCCACTCGAAACGGAATTCGAAGGACTCAAATCGCTCCTTGGTGCGCATGTCCATACGCTTGTCTCCAACCACGGTGGCGAACGCTCCCTTGTCAATGCGCCACCCCGGAGGCTGCGGGTCGCCGAATACCGAAACCCAACCGGTGAAGCTCCTGCCGTCGAACAGGGCGCGCCATCCGCCGGCGCGTTCCTGATCGGTGAGGATGCCTTCGGACGAGATGGCCTCCGGCGCCCCTGCGTCAACCGTATCCGGCGAGCGGATTTGCGCATGGTGCCGCGACTCAATCTTCCAGCCGTCCGCCTTACGGACCAGCGCGAACATGAACGTCCCGGAGTCGTTCGGCGGTTTCGCGGACGCATTCCTCCAGAGGCCGAACGCCAACGCAACATCCGGATTTAGGAACTGCAGATAACGGACGTAGTGCGCGCGGTTCGGCTCGTAGAGATTCTGGCTGCCCTCGGGTCCCGCGGCCTTCATGTACTCATACGTGGCCGGAGTTCCGGTGACGTCGAAGAAGCGGGCGTTCTCCCGGACCAACTCCAGCGCGCGCGGCTTGTCGCCTTTGTTAAGAGCCTCGAAGTAGAGGCCCAGGACACGGCGAACCTCGGCTTCGTCCGAAGCCTCCTGCGCGATCATCGAAACCGCCGACAGCAAACACAGGGCAATCCGGAAGAGGGTCAGCATCGGAGTTCCATTTTACAGAGCCAACTGCAACTGCGAAGCGGCACGGCTCCGCCTGGACGAGCCGATCGTGGATCGGAGGGATCGGATAGCCGGAACCCAATCGGACGCGCAGAACCGCCATGCTATCCTGCCCTACGATGACAGGCCTAAAATTGCAACGCCGCGACTTCCTCGCCCTCGGAGCCTCCACCCTGCTCGCCCGAAGAAGCCTGTCCGCGGCGCAGGATAACAGCGCGCTCGACGCGTTCATCGCCCGCTATATGAAAGCGATGAACGCTCCCGGCATGACCCTGGCACTCGCCCAGCGCGGCGGCGCGGATCGCGCCGTTGCCTTCGGCTACTCCAACCTCGAAACGCGCGAAGCCGTCACGCCGAATCACCTGTTCCAGGTTGGCTCCATCTCAAAGTCGTTCGTCGCTTTGACCTGCCTCCAATTGCATGACGAGGGCAAGCTGGACCTCGATCGCCCCATCCTCGACTATCTTCCGTGGCTCCCGATCGTGGCCAAACAGGGCACGATCACCGTGCACCATCTGCTCACTCACACCTCCGGCCTGCCCAACGCGCTGGGACTGCAGAGAAGCGATCCCGGCGCACGCTACGTCCAGGGCTACCGGCCAGGCGAGCATTTCCACTATTGCAATCTCGGCTACGCGATCCTCGGGCACTTGATCGCCGCCATCGATCAGAAGCCGTGGGCGGAATCGGTGCGGCGTCGCGTGTTTGAACCGCTCGGCATGAAGGCCTCCTCGGCGGTCATCGGCGGCGAGACCCAGCCCCGCATGGCGCGCAGCTATTTGCCCAAGTTCGACGACCGTTTGAGTCCGCGCCTCGGCGAGATTGTGC
>JBDTTK010000580.1:0-3521 GCA_039930685.1 Bryobacteraceae bacterium
CCAAATCGGCGTATGATCTTGCTGAAATCATAGGGTCTGCTTATGCAGTTCCCGCTCGGCCTTATAGACGGCAACATCCCGCGGCAGGGCGCGGGGGAGGTTAGATCTATGTTCGACAGCCTCGACGAGCAAATGAAGAAGGATGAGGCGCGGGACACCACTCCGCGCGACCGCATGATGCGTTGGGGTCTAACCGCGCTGATCACACTGTTGTTAGTCGGCGGGTTGTACTTCGGCATGCACCTGATCGAAGGCTGAGCAGCCGGCGGTCATCCTTGGGTCTGAAGGGACCGGCGCGTTTCGTGGACAAAGTGCTCGCCACTTTGCCGCGCCGTTAGTTTGCCTTGAAATCCGCTGGCCGGCCAGGCGGTACACTTGCCTTCAGTTCCTGGTTCGCCAATCAGAAAATAGGGAAGAAGAAATCACTCACGCCTGCGCCAGACCATGTCCTCGCCGCGATGCGCGAGACCAATCGACATTTTTCAGACGTCGTTAGCACCCGCAACTCCGGCGGGCTCGATCGCGTGTACACCGCCGGCGCAACCATCATGCCCCCCGGCGCGGATGCAATCACCGGGCGCGATGCCATCAAGGCGTTTTGGCAGCAGGCCATCGAGGGACTCGACGTCAAGACCGCGCAACTCGAAACGGTAAGCGCCGAGATGGTTGGCGATGAGATCTTCGAAATCGGACGTGGTGTCCTTCAGACGGCGGACGGCCAGCAGGTCACCGTCAAATACGTCGTGCGTTGGAAACAGGAAGACGGCCATTGGAAATGGCATGTCGATATCTGGAACTCGTAGGCCAATTTCCAATGTGAGGCGTCGAGACTAGTCGTGCCAGCTACGCCGCAGGGAGTCGCGGAGTTCGCGGACCGCCTGCCGGATCTCGTCGCGGTATTCGCGGGCGGCGTCGCGCTGAACACGCAGAACCTCACGGTTGACGTCGCGAAGCGCGCGGTTCGCTTCTGTTTGCGCCCGGAAGCTCTCGCGGAAGCGCAGTGCTCGGAATTGACGGCCTTCGCGCCGCATCTCTGACCGCGCCTGCCGAAGTTCGCGCGCCGCCTCGGATCTGGCACGGCGAGCATCCGCCATGGCATGCCGGAAGTCCGACCAGTCGTGATAGTGGTCGCAAAAGGCCACGATCGGCGCGGCGACGAGCAACAGGGCAATCAGCACCAGCTTCATTCAAGAATCTCCTTCGACAGTAGTACGAAGAAATCGCCCGGTGGTTTCCTTGGATTTGATTTTTTTCGCGCCAAAGAGTGTCCGAACTTGGGATCTCTGGGACGAGTCTCTTCAGCCTGGGCTCGGGCGGGGTGCATCGTTTGAGGAAGGATGCAATCGCCGCGGGCTGCATTTTGGACACCGCTGCTACAATCGAATTGACGGTTTTCCTTACCAGTTTCTGTTTCCCTATGCTGAAATCGCTGTTCGGCTCGACTCCTCCACCTTTGCCCACGTCCGCCGCGACCCCTCCGGCCGCTCCGGCGGGAGGAAGTCTGCTCGACCGCCTGAAAGCGGGCATCCAAAAGACACGCGCCGGCCTCGTCGAAAAAATCGAGGACACATTCCAAGGCAAGAAGGAGATCGACGCTGACCTTCTCGATGAGTTGGAATATACCCTGCTCACCGCGGACATCGGGGTTAAGACCACCCAAGAGATCCTGGAGCGCATCCGGCAGCGTGTTGACCGTAAACTCGTCGGCGACGCCAGCGAACTGAAGGGGCTGATCCGCGAGCATCTCCTCGAAGTCCTGCAAGCTTCGGATCGACCGATGGCCGAAGTCGCTGAGCCGCCCGTGGTGCTCATGGTCGTCGGCGTGAACGGGGCGGGGAAGACCACGACGATCGGAAAGCTCGCACAGCGCTTCAAATCCGAAGGACGCACCGTATTAATGTGCGCGGCGGACACGTTTCGCGCCGCCGCCATCGAACAGCTCGAGGTTTGGGGCACGCGAACCAACACCGACGTCATCCGCCAGCAGACCGGCGCCGATCCGAGCGCGGTTGTGTTCGACGCCCTGCAATCGGCGAAGTCGCGCAAAGTAGACTTCGTGATTGTCGATACCGCCGGACGCCTCCATACCAAAGAGAATCTGATGGCGGAACTCGAAAAGATGCGCCGCACGGCTCAGCGAGTCATTCCGGGTTCGCCGCACGAGGTCCTCCTGGTTCTTGACGCGACGACCGGCCAGAACGGTTTGGAGCAGGCGCGCAAGTTTACCGAAACGAGCGGCGTGACCGGCATCGTCCTGACCAAACTGGACGGAACCGCCAAAGGCGGTGTCGTCGTCGCGATCACCCGCGAACTGGGCTTGCCCATACGCTTCGTCGGAGTCGGCGAAAAGGTCGATGATCTGCTGCCGTTCGATCCCGAAACATTCATCGACTCACTCTTCGAGAAATAGGAAATCCAATCGGAATGACTGACCGCTGGATGCAAGAGGCACTGGAGCTAGCGCGACAGGGGCTCGGGCGAACATCACCGAATCCCGCGGTCGGCGCGGTTCTCGTTCGCGACGGCGAGGTCGTCGGGCGCGGGTTCCACACCTGGGCGGGAGTAAAGCACGCGGAACAACTGGCGATTGAAGAAGCGGGAGATCGCGCGCGCGGCGCGACGCTCTACGTCACGCTCGAACCCTGTTCTCACGTCGGGCGAACGCCGCCGTGCGCCGATGCCGTTGTCGCGGCGGGCATCGCGAAGGTCGTTTGCGCCATGGAGGATCCGAATCCGGCGGTGCGCGGCAGCGGATTCGCCAAACTTCGCGAAGCCGGCATCGAAGTCGAACTCGCGGCCGACTTCTCGGAGGCCGCGGAAGAGATCAATCAGCCGTTCTTCCATTTCATGCGGACTGGCCGCCCTCTCGTGATGTTGAAAGCGGCTCTGACGCTCGACGGCAAGATCGCCGCTCCCGAAGACAATCGCGGCTGGATTACCAGCGAAAAGGCGCGGGCGCATGTGCAGACGCTGCGCCACCAGTCCGACGCGATTATGACCGGCATCGGAACGGTACTGGCAGATGACCCACGGCTCGATGTGCGCGGTATCACGACTCAACGCCAACCTCTGCGGGTGGTGCTGGACAGCAGTTTGCACATACCGATGAGTGCACGCATTTTAAATGGCTTTTCCACGGGGAAAAGCAGTGAGGTTCAGGGAAAATTATTGATTTATACCGCTATGCCCGATGCTGAAAAAATGAAAGCGCTGGAAAATATGGGCGTACCGGTTTGCGTGTTACCGGATGGGAGCGGGAAAGTGGATTTATCTGCAATGTTGGGCGACCTTGCGCAACGCGGCTGCAACGAAATTCTGGTTGAAGCAGGCAGCACCTTGAATGGCGCATTGCTGCGCGCCGGATTGGTCGACGAATTATTGCTATATCTGGCGCCGCAGTTGTTGGGCGATTTTGCGCGTGGCATGGCTCAGCTGGGTGAATTGAACGCTTTGGACCAGCGCATCAATCTGAAATGGCAGGATGTGCGCCAGATTGGAAATGATATGCGTATTACAGTAAG
>JBDTTK010000581.1:0-3521 GCA_039930685.1 Bryobacteraceae bacterium
CGAGCTACGATCGGCGTGGAACGCAAATCGATGTGGACCCTCGCGGCGAACGCGCCCGCTGCATTCGGCATCCACGTAGTAACGGGTCGCGTCGAGCTCGCGCATCAGAGCGAGCTTGCTTGCGGATTCGGCCAGCGTGACGGTCCGGTGATGGTCCGGGCGATTCCAGTCGGCGGCCGCCATGTCGGGCGAGCCGTAAGGGAATTCCAGCAACGCGGCTATGCGGCCTTCGCGAACGAGACGCGACGCGATGCGGAACTGCAGCAGGTCGAGCGTCGGATGGCACTACGTCTCGACCGCTACAGCGGCTCCGCCGATGCGGAAACGGCTGCGGAGGATTCCGTTCCAGAGGTCGAGGGTCTGATGGATGTCCTCAACTTGGTCCGCTCGCGCGCGCGCGCCAAATGGCATCGAAATACGCAGTCCGATTCGTCCAAGATGCAATCGGTGCGGATTCTCGCGGAGCCATTTGTACGCTTCTTCCTGGCCGCGGGCACTCACGGGATATCCGACCTCGCGGCCATGCGAGGCGAATGGTGTCATCCGAAAACGTTCCAGGGAAAAGTTCGTCGGATTCGGGAAGCTGTGCCAACCCCACTCGGACTGCGTGCACAGCGGCGCTTTCTGTTCGTAAAGATCGGGGAACGACTGGAGTCCGGTGGCGTCAGGCGTAAAAGCGAACCGCCCATTGCCGACCGTAAGCGGGGAGCGCAGGTCCAACTCGCCGAACGCGCGCGCGCGCAACACCGGAGCATTTCGTTCCGCGAGCCCGCGGCGATTCAGGCCGGCCGCATTCGAGATCGCGGGAACTGCTAAGACCCCCGCCGATAGGGATTGGAGAATCCGGCGGCGTGAAAGTCGGTCCGGCATACCGTCAGTACGATTTCGCGATCACCACGCGCCGATCGACCGTTTCGCCGGTTAGAATGCACTTGCCCGGTCCGTCGAATTCGTCGACCGAAGGAATGTTGCGCACACTTGCTTTGAATTCCTTGATCCGCGCGTCATTGGCCGGATCGTCCTTCAAGTGCGCCATCACGAACTTGCCGCCGCCCTTCTCGGCGGTGACCCCGGCGAGAATCTCTTCCACCTCGCCAATCGAATTCGCAAGTACGGTGTTGTCCTTCATCCGCTGCTTAGCGGCCTGGTACAGGCTCTTCTGCATCGCACCCAGCGTATCGGCCAGCTTCCCCGCTGCCTCCGCTTGCGGAATGACTTCCTTGGTTCCCGTATCGCGCCGCTTGAGGACAATGTTGCCGCTCGCCACATCGCGAGGTCCGAGTTCAAAGACAACCGGAATACCCCGCCGTTCCCAATGAAAGAACTTCGCCCCCGGAGTCTGTCCGTCCCGCGTATCCACGTGCGCCCCGATCTCTTTCGCAATCCGCGCGGCGACTTCCATTGCCGGCCCACGCTCCTCTTCCTTCCGGAAGATCGGCACAATGACGGCTTTGATCGGCGCGACCTTGGGCGGTAGCACCAGGCCCTTGTCGTCGGAATGCGTCATGATCAGACCGCCGATCAGTCGCGTCGAAACACCCCAGCTAGTCTGCCAGACGTGCTCGAGCTTCCCTTCCTTGCTCTGGAACTGGACATCGAACGCTTTGCCGAAATTCTGCGCGAGGTCGTGACTCGTGCCCGCCTGCAGCGCGTAGCCGTTTTGCATCATCGCTTCGATCGAATAGGACCTCAATGCGCCGGCGAACTTCTCGGCGCGCGACTTCGCGCCTTTGATGACCGGCATCGCCATTACATCCTCGGCAACCTCGGCATAGAGATCGAGAATCCGCAAAACCTCCTCGACCGCCTCTTCATGCGTCGAGTGCGCCGTATGCCCTTCCTGCCACAAGAACTCTGTCGTGCGCAGGAACATGCGCGTCCGAAGCTCCCAGCGGATCACGTTCGCCCATTGGTTGTAGAGCAGCGGCAGGTCGCGGTAGCTCTGAATCCACTTCGCAAATAAGTGCCCGACGATCGTTTCCGAGGTCGGACGGATCACGTACGGCTCCTCCAGTTCCTTGCCGCCCGCGATGGTAACGACCGCGAGTTCGGGGGCGAATCCTTCGACGTGCTCGGCCTCTTTCTTGAGAAAGCTCTGAGGGATCAGAAGGGGTAGATAAATATTTTGGTGGCCGGTCGCTTTGAAGCGCGTGTCGAGTTCGCGCTGGAGCACCTCCCAGACCGCGTACCCGTTGGGCTTGATGACCATGCAGCCCTTGACGATTTCGGCCGGCTCGGCCATATCGCCTTGGAGCACGACGTCTTGATACCAAGTCGCGAAATCCTTCTCGCGAGGCGTGATGGGCGATTCTGCCATGGTTCTTCCTGAGTTACGCGAACGGGAGTCGAGTGCGCGGCTTTGCTCGAGCAGCGCGTCCTCGAAACCCTATGTTAGCGTTCTCAGCCGCTGGAAACGTGAGCGCGAATGCTGGACCCGCAATCGTAACGCGATGAACGTTATTCCTGGCGAAGGCTCGTCATCGGATCGATGCGAATCGCGCGCCGGGCCGGAAGCCAGCATGCGAGGACCGCGATCGACAGCATCAGCACGAACACGATCGCATAGGTCAGCGGATCGGTCGCCTCCACGCCATACAGAATTTGCCCAAGCAGCCGCGCGAGTGCCAACGCCGCGCCGAGTCCGATGAGAGTCCCGGTGCCAATAAGGATCGCGGCGCGCCGCGCGATCATGCCGAGGACGCTGCCTTGGCTGGCGCCAATTGCCATCCGGATGCCGATCTCGCGCGTCCGCCGAGACACCGCATACGCCATCACTCCATAGATTCCCGTGGCCGCGAGGATGGCGGCGAGCACGCCGAAGGCCCCCAACGCGAAGGCTGCAAGCCGAGCTGGGAACAATGGAAGAGCCAGCATATCGACCATGCTGCCGGTCGCATACAGCGCAACATTCGGATCGAGATCGCGAACGGCCGAACGAATCAGCCGGACAGCCTCCGCATCGCTAAGCTTGGTGCGGGCGATCAGCGAGGCGTTCGCCGTGTAGAAGATCTCCAGCGGCGTCCACGATGCCGGATGCCTCGATTCGTTCAAGGAGAAATACTTTCCGTCCTCGGCGACTCCAATGATTTCGATGGGCTTCCCGTTCGGGCCGGTGCTGTACCGCTTGCCGATGGGGTTCTGCCCGTGGAGCAGTTTGTCGGCGAAAGCCCGATTCACGACTGCCACGCGAGGTCCGTCCCGCTTGTCCCGGTCGTCGAACTCGCGGCCGTTCAGCAGAGGGGTTTGCATGGTCTTGAAGTAGTCGGTCGCGATCGTGTAGTCGAACGCGATCGGCGCCTCGGTGGCCTTAGGCTTCGGTTGCCCTTCGATATAGATTCCGCTCGAAGAGTTGTTCAAAGACAGCGGAAGCGCGTCCACAAGAGTGGCCGATTCGATTCCGGGAATCGCCCGGACCTTTTCGAGCAGACGCCGATGGAACTCGCGGCCTTGCGGCTCTTTGTAGCCCTGGATGTTGAGGTCGTAGGAAACAGTGACCGCGCCGCGCGGGTTATACCCAATCG
>JBDTTK010000582.1:0-3517 GCA_039930685.1 Bryobacteraceae bacterium
GCCGCCACGAATTGCGCGGTGGTCACGGCTTTGGTTGTGTTCTTCTCGAAGAAATTCTTCATCAACGCGAAGAATGGGTCGTCGCCCATTTCGTGGCGCAGCGCGTCGAGCGCCAGGACGCCTTTCGCCATGGCGATTACATGCCAATTCGACGAGCGCGTGCTTGCCGAGATCTTCGAGAGCGGCATTTCGTTCTCGTAGGATGCGCCACGGTAGCGCGCGCGGTACCAATCGAGCTCCTTCGCCGGGTTCGCGGAACTCAGCGCGTCGTGGTACGCGGCGGAACCGGCGACGAGCCAGCGGTCCGCATCGGACGCGGGCAGAAGCCAGCCGTTCCAAAGTTTGTCCTTATAGGACGCCGCCTCCTCATCCTTAGCGGGCGCCTTCTTGAGCCCGGCGAGTCGCTCCTTTTCGACGCCGGAGATCATGGATTTCAAGCTGTCGGTCGCGAACGCCGTCGCAAGGCGATAGCCCGAAGAGTAGATTCCGTTGTTTCCCTTGTAGCGCTGTTTTTCGGACGCGGATGGAACCCATTCGCGGTCGTTCGGCTTGCCGAACTGCACCCAGGTCATCATGTTCTTCGCCATATCGGCGGTCGTGACCTTGGCGTCCATCGTGGTCGAACTGACGAGCGGCGCGGTGCGCATCGCGAGGAAGGCGAACTGTTCGTCGATCTTCCCTTTGTACTGGTGATAGAGCGACTGCCACTTCTCGTCGCGAACGGCTGGGACAAAAGGAAGATCCTGGGGCGCGCCCTTGGGGTCGGGGACATACTCCATACGGACCGCGAGATCCTTCGCGTTGTTGTTGCCCCAATAGAAGCCCTCGGTGCCGCCGAACCACTCGTTCTTCGAACTGCGCCATAGCTTGGTCTTGTAGGTTCCGAGCTCGAACATCGCGATTTCGTTGTTCTTGCCGTCTCCGATCAGCCATTCGTTGGTATACAGGCCGTTGTTCTTGGTGCCGAGGTATTGCGCAACCTGCTCGACGTTTTCGCCATATTGGATGGCTTTCCGGGCGCGGTAGGCGACGGGTGTGCCGTCCACATTGAAGGGGCTCTGGCGGATGGTCGTCTCGGTGAGGACCATTCCGGCGTCGTTCTGATACCAGTCCGTACCGCTTTGGATGCCGCCGGGATACGCCTGCAACAGCATGCGATGTCCGGATGTCGGCTGAATGTCCAGCAGGATGTTGGTTTGTTCGGCGAGCGTCAAGGGCCACATCGTGAGGTGCGCCATGACCATCTTGCCGTCGCGGGTTGCCTTCCCCGTAGCAGCGAAAGCCGAGCAGCGCTCCGTCACCGGAACGTCGCGCTTCTCATCGAAGTACTGCGGGCGCTGGAAATTCAGCCCTTCGAGTCCGGACGGCGTCATCGGAAGAGCGGAGTTGAGGAGGCCCAGTTCGGTGACGGTGTTGGCGGTTACAATGTCGACCAGGTCGATGGGGCGTCCGTTGTACTTCGCGCCCGCGGCTGCCGCGCCTTCGGCAATGCCCTTCATTTCTTCGAGAATCTCTTTGTCAAAGCCGCGAAGAAAAAGCGCGTTCGCGGTATTGCGGCCGTTGCGCCATCCGGTATCGCGCGAGCGCGGATCAAGCTGCGCCGCGGCGCGATCGATGTAACCGACGATCTCATTGGGGAGCAGAAAGCCATGCTGATAGCCGCGCTCGTACGGCTTGCCCTCGATGTGCAGGTAAATCCAGCCGCCGATCGGATACCGATAGGCGGGTCCGAAGGTTTTGAGCGCGGCCTTGACGGGCCAGGTTCCCTCGGAGGCCGACACCTCGTCGAGAGAGACTTTGCCGAACCATGCCTTGCCGGAATACGCGCCGCCGAGTCCGGCGGTGAGCACGATGCGGTCGTCGGACCGGGTGGCGACGAAACGAAGGGAGACGCGCTTCCAGGGGTTATCACCGGCGATCGATTCCGAGTGGACATCGTAGGGCATCGACGCCATCGAGAGAGCGGCGCCGATTGAGATCGGAGAGCGTCCGGTGTCCTGGACTTTCAGACCCGAAGTGCGAATGTAACCGGAAACTTCGTAGCGCTTGCCAATGGTCAGTTGAAGCGGCGCGGACCAGACTAGCGAATCGCCGTTGCCATTCCCGTCGAGGCGCATCGTTCCGGCTTTGTCGAACCTGGCGTTCGCGTCGAAGGCCGACGTCCCTCGCAGCGTGTCCCACTTGTTTTCTTCAAACGTCCCCTGATAGGGCGGCGGTGCGGCGGCGAGCCGGAACGAAACAGCAGCCACGGCGCAAAACAGGACGGCAGAACGGCGCATGCGAACCTCCACGATGGATGCATTCCATTATGAAGGACAGGCGTTAGTTTTGCTCGAACAATTCAGGCCGGTTTATGCGCTCTCCTTTGAACAAAACGAGTGAGATTCGTTCAGTAACAGAGATATCTTTCAGCGGATCGCCGTCGACCAACACAAAGGTTGCTTCGAGGCCTTTGCGAACGCGCCCGAAACGCTCCTCCGCGCCCAACGCTTTCGCTGCGTTGAAGGTTGCCGCCTGTAACGCGGCTGCCTGCGGCAAGCCCGCTTCCACCCAGAGTTGCAATTCGCGGTGCACGGTCGGTCCATGAATAACCAGCATATTACCGGCGTCACTTCCCGTAATCAGAGGGACGCCAAGCTCCCAGGCTCGTTTCAGATTCTTGCGCGCAATCTCGAGTTGAATCGCGCCGCTCTTCGAGAACGCGGCGCCCATGCCCCGCGCCTCGGGCGACGTGAGCCATTTCTTGGTCGTCTCAAGCAAGGCCGGCGGACCCACCTGTTGCACGAGGGAGCGCTCCAGTAAATCCATTTTGCCGTCGCCGATCATGACGAACGCTTCGGCGACCGAGAGCGTCGGATCGTACGCAATGCCTTGCTGTTTCATCTTCTCGAAGAGCGTGTCGGGGATGATGTCGCGCATCGATCCGTGCTCGATGGTCCGCGTGCCGGCCTCGATTGCGTCGGCGACGTCGTGTGAATCGCCGGTATGCGTGGCGAGCGGCAAGCCCTGCTTTCGCGCCTCGTCCGCGATGGCGCGCAGGATAGAGAGGTCCATGCGGTTGTAGAGCATACCGGGGACCCCACTCTCAAGAATCGCCTTGATCAGGTCGACTTTTTTTGCCTTTAGGTCCCTGACCATCTGGCGGGCTTCGTCGGGCGTCTTGGGCAAGCGGACCAGTTGGGCGTCAGCCGCCGCGCGGATGTTTTCGGGAAGCCTCTTGGTGTACTCCGTGCCGTGGCCGCCGGGCGTCGTGAACATTGGTCCGGCCACGAATAACTCGGTACCGAGGTTTTCGCCGGATTCAAGCTGGGCGCGTTGCTTGAGGACCTCGTCGACCGGATCGCCCATGCTCCGGACGGCGGTCACGCCGCTGTAAAGGTAAGCGGCGAGCGCGCGGGGTATCGTCTTTTCCGGCTTATAGTCGTCGGGCTTGGCAAGCATTCCGCCGGGCGACGCCAGGTGGATATGCATGTCGACAAGACCCGGGATCAGGGTTTTTCCCGACGCTTCGACGGGT
>JBDTTK010000583.1:0-3510 GCA_039930685.1 Bryobacteraceae bacterium
ATCACCGGATTCCCGGCGCGCGGATCGCATCCGAAGGATTTGCTGCCGACCAATCCGTTGACGATGTGGGCATACACGGATTTCACCGACAAGCGCTGGACCTTCACATACAAGTACCTTGTCCTGCAGCAGGACCCAAAGATCAGCAAACCCCAGAAGGTTGCGCTGTTCAACAAGAACACGTTCGGCGCGTACCTGCTTGGCTCCGACCTCTTCATCAAACGGACGACCGCGGACCCGTCGAAGACCTACCCCGACTTCGGATGCTCCTTCGAGACGTTTACGAATGAGCGCTTCCTCGAGATTGAAACTGTCGGACCGCTCAGCGACGTGCAGCCAGGCGCCGGCGTGCAGCATGTGGAGCGCTGGAGCCTGCATCGCAACGTGAAAATTCCATCATGGACCGACGCGGCGCTCGATAAAGTCCTGTTACCATTCCTGTCCCGCTAGAATCAAAGTAGTGATGAGATTTATCGCACTCGCTGCGCTCGCGGCCACAGGGCTGTTGGCGCAATACACCGTTGCGCCCTCTGAAGCGCCGCCGCCGGAGGTCGCCGCGCCGATTTCCGCGCTGCTGAACAAAGAAGGCGTCAAGGTCACCGGTCCGGACGGCGTTTTCATGGAAGTCTGGCTGGTGGCAAAGCTGCCATCGGGAGCCAACTCGCAGGAATCGAGCGTAACCCTGCCGATGATTCCGATTGGCGCCGTCCTGGGCGTCGTCCGCTTTCCGGGCAAAGGCGCGGACCGCCGCGCGCAAACTATCAAACCCGGCGTCTATACCATGCGCTATGCCGACTTCCCGATTAACGGCGACCATCAAGGCGTCGCGCCGCAGCGTGACTTCGCAGTACTGTCTCCGGCCGGCATCGATAAAGATCCAAAGCCACCGGGCGACTTTGACGCGCTGATGAACCTCAGCCGCAAGACGAGCGGCACGCCCCATCCGGCCGTGCTCAGCATGTGGAAACAGGATTCGGATTTCAAGCCCGGCCTGCACCTCGAAGGCGAGTCCGATTGGGTTTGGAACGTCAAGGTGGGCGACGTGCCTTTGGCGATCATTCTGGTTGGCAAGGCGTCGGACTAGACACCTTCGCTTCAACTGTCGGAATTGGTGAGAACATCCGAACGTCCCCGCCACTACCTAACGTGGCGGACGAGATCTTCGCGGCCTTACTAACCCCGCTTGCGCTGGCCATTCTGGTGAGCGGCCTGGATGATCTCGTCATCGACGTGTCCTGGCTCCTATCGTGGTCCGGATGCGCCCTGGACCGCTGTCTCGAACGGATCGCGACGTCTCGAGGCGGATCACGCGTTCCGCGAGTGCCGGACGCATCCAGCCGGGCTCGGATGCACGCGATGCCGTCGGATGCGGAGTTGTCGGCGATGCCGCCGCGGCCCATCGCAATTCTCGCTCCGCTCTGGCACGAACACGAGGTGATTCGAGGGATGCTCGATCACAACCTCGCGGCCTGCAACTACCCGAGCGTTCACTTCTTTCCGGCCTGCTACCCGAACGACGATCCCACGATCGACGCGGTCCGCGCAGTCGAGGCCCGCGAGCCGAGAGTGCATTTGTGCCTCTGTCCGCATGATGGTCCGACATCGAAAGCGGACTGCCTGAACTGGGCGTTTCAACGCCTGTTGCTCTGGGAGGAGTGCAACGGCGTCCGATTCGACGTCATCATGATTCACGACGCCGAGGACCTGATCCATCCGGAGTCCCTGCGCTACGTAAATTACTATTCCGAGCGCTTCGACATGGTTCAGGTACCGGTGTTGGCCCTGCCGACTCCGCTGCGCGAACCAGTGCACGGCCTCTATTGCGACGAATTCGCGGAGTATCAGACGCGCGATATGCGCGTACGCGGATGGATGGGCGCCTTCGTACCGTCGACCGGAGTCGGAACCGGCATCCGGCGCGACGCCGTCGAGAAGCTCGCCGCGGCGCACGCGAACCAACTATTTCCGCCCGAATCGCTAACCGAAGACTACGAGCTCGGCTTGCGTCTGAAGGCTCTTGGCTGTTCGCAGATCTGCATTCCGGTCTCCTGGCGGGACGGATCGCTGGTTGCCACTCGCGAGTACTTCCCCCGCCGCTGGCGTGCCGCGCTGCGCCAGCGGACCCGTTGGATCACAGGAATCTGCTTGCAGACCTGGCAGCGCCATGGCTGGACCGCCCGCCCGGTAGACGCGTATTGGATGTGGCGCGACCGGAAGGGCCTTGTCGCGCATCCGCTCGGGCTGTTGTCGAACGGCATGACGGCGTATGGATTGTTCCATTGGAACCTGGTGGCCTCCGCGTCGCCAACGGCGCACCGCGCACTCGCCGCGACCCTGTGCATCCAGATAATCCGACTGGCGGTGCGATTCTGCTTTGTCGCACGGATCTATGGAATTCGATTTGCCACTGGCGTTCCGGTTCGCTTCCTGCTTGGCAACGCGCTCAATACGGCGGCTACGGCGAACGCGGTCGCACGCTTCACATGGGCCTCGTTGCGGCGGCGTCCTCTTCGATGGCTGAAGACCGAGCATGCGTATCCCACGCGAGTCGCATTAGCGATGCACAAACGGCGGCTGGGGGAAGTGCTGGCCGGCAGCGGCTACACGACGCGATCGGTCATCGACGCCGCCCTCTCGCGTCCGCCGGATGGCTTGCGCCTCGGCGAGTTTCTTCTTGCCGAGGGCGCCGTCGAAGAAGAAGCTTTGTATGAGGCGCTTTGCCTCCAGCACGGCCTGCCCGCCGGACCATCGTGGCCGCGCCAGGTGAACGCGTCGTCCATGCGTCTATTGCCTTCGCACGTCGCAGAGGCGTGGAGACTGCTTCCGTTTGAGATTGAGCAGGGGCGGCTCCGGATCGCACTCGACGATCTACCGTCGGACGAACTGGTATCGATCTTGGCCCGGTATACACGGCTGGAACCGGAGTTCCACCTGCTGCCTCCGGCAAGGCTGGCCGCCTTGCGATCGGTTTTGGCCCAAAAAAGTCTAAAGGATTAGACAGCGACGCGTTGACTGGCGTCGCTCACTATTTCGGCCTGCGCCGAATTGCTGACGCCGGCGGGCTTGCGATTGCGTGCTGTCTCGTGCATGCGCTCCGTCGCCGACGAAATCGCATCGGAGATGGAGGTGCCGTTGACTTCGACTCCGCCCCAGCTAAACAGGATCGAGAGGGAACTCATGGAGCGCAGTTGGAAATCCCAGAGGCGCTCGGCGATGATGGCCAGCTTCCGCTGTGCGCCAGCACCGAGTTCGCGCGGGTAGATCAGCAGGAATTCGCCTTCTCCGCTCTGGCAGCCGAAATCGTCAGGCCCCATCAGGGACCGAATGAGCTGATGGACCGAATCCGGAATGCTCCGCGGATCCTGGTTCGGGCCGCTGACGCCAATCGATACGACCAAACCCGAGATCGGCTTCCGGCTCTGAACCAGCTTCGAAAGAACAAATCCGTCCTGAAGACCGGACGGAAGATCGCTCGAAACTTCCACCGGCTCGCTCGCCGGAGAATTCTGT
>JBDTTK010000584.1:0-3509 GCA_039930685.1 Bryobacteraceae bacterium
CGACTAAGTTCAAGTCGTTTGAAATCATTCCTTCGAGCGAATCCCCGTCCAGGAACTGGATCCGGATCCACAACCCGCCGGATTTGGGCCGGGTGGTAAATGCACGGTTTCGCTTCCAAGGAGCGTGATCGTCGAAATCCCTAAGGAAACAAACCGCTTTTGCCTCGGCAAACGGAATGGTGACCACCGATCCGGAGAGGGTCAGCATGTCGATCCCGGCCGGGCCGATGAACTCCTGCTGATTGACAATCCCCAGCAGGGGCTCGCGATCGAAACGGACGATGGCGACTTTCTTATTGGTGGAACCAGCCATGGCAAGCGCCTGCTAACCGATCACAGGCACGCATCCCTTTCCTGACGAAACACTTCCAAACAATTTCGCGAATATTGTATCATTGGCACAATGAAAGCCACGGAGGGTTTGGCCGGAAGAACGGCCCCGGTGGTGGCGGTGACAAAAGGGAGTCCGCGGTCCGCGGATGCTGGGGGATCTGTTTCCCTTAATAAACAACAAGATACGGGTTCCGGGGTGCTGGGAGCGCAGGTCAGCGCCTTTCTGCATTATTGCCGCATCGAGAAAGGCTTGGCCGCGAACTCGATTGCGGCGTATGCGCAAGACCTCAAGCGCTTTACGGCGTTCTTCGGCGCTGAGGCTCCGGATTTGTCCGGTCTACGGGGCTATTTGGATTCGTTGGCGGGGAGCGGCGATCTGAACGGTCGCTCGCTTGCACGGCATGTAGTGACGTTGCGACAGTTCTACGGATTTTTGGGGCAGGACGCGGCTGAGTTTCTCCAGTTCCGCGAAGCGCTGGCTTTGCCGAAACAATGGTCCACTCTTCCTAAGTACAAGAACCGCGAGGAGGTTGAGCGTCTCCTGACGGCGCCGTCCGCCGACAAACCCGCGGGGCTTCGAGACAGGGCGATGCTCGAACTCGTCTATGCTTCAGGACTCCGCGTTTCGGAGTTGATCAGCGTTCGCCTCAGCGATATCGAGATAAATCTTGGAATCGTCAAGGTTACGGGAAAGGGCAACAAGCAGCGGTTGGTTCCAGTTGGAGGCTCCGCGCGGAAAGTGTTGAGCGACTACCTGGAAGGCGGCCGCGCCCAGATTCTGAAGGGGAAAGCCACGCCGTACCTGTTTGTGACCAACCGGGGTGGGCGAATGACGCGGCAGGCCTTTTGGCAATTAATCAAGAAGCACGGCAAATCCGCGGGACTGTTCCAGAATCTTTCGCCGCACGTGTTGCGGCACTCGTTCGCCACGCACCTGGTGGAGGGCGGCGCGGATTTGCGAAGCGTGCAAGTGATGTTGGGCCACGCCGACATTTCCACGACAGAAGTCTATACGCATGTGGCGCGAGGGCGTTTACGAAGCACCGTGGATAAGCACCACCCACGGGCTTAAAGCCGCGGTCGCGGACCGGCAGGCAACTTTGGAGGGGCAGCAAGCGGCGAAGCCTCTCGCATCGAGATTGTGAGTTCAGGCGGATGGAGAGTCATGGGGGCAAGTTGAGCCCGCCGGGGTCTCCGAAAGGTCATCGACGATGAGCGATTACATGTTCATGCTGGACAGTCACCTGACGGCGGACCAGAGCCGGGTGGCTGCCGAGGTGCAAGCGAAGGCGGCGGAAATGGGGCTGAACCTCTTTCTATCCGGCGGAGCGATGCGAGACATGCTGGGCGGGTTCCAAATCCGGGACCTGGATTTCACAGTCGAAGGCGGCTCGCTCAAGCTGGCGAAAGCGCTGGCGAAGTCGGGGGCGGAAATCGTATCGACGGATGAGCACCGAAAATCCGCGCAAATGGTTTTCCCCGGAGATATCCCGGTGGAAATCGCGATGGCGCGCGTCGAGCGGTACAGTAAGCCGGGTGCGCGTCCGCAGATTTCGCCGGCGACTATGCATGAGGATCTGCGCGGTCGGGACTTCACCATTAACGCGATGGCGCTCTCCATGCACAAAGCGTCGCGCGGGTTGCTGCTCGATCCCACCAACGGCCAGGCGGATCTCGAACGCAAGGAATTGCGCACCGTCCACAATTACGCTTTTTACGACGATCCGCTGCGGCTGCTCCGCCTGCTGCGGTTCAAGGTCCGGCTTGGCTTCGCCATTGAGGAACGCACGCAGATGCAGTACGCGAACGCGCGCGAGGCCGAGATGGAAGGCAAGATCACGACGGAGAGCCTGAACCTGGAACTCCGGCACATTGCCGACGAACCAGATCCGGGCGAACTGCTGCGGGTACTCGAAGAGGAAAAGCTGGTGCACCTCTTCTCCCCGGCCCTGGCTGGCGCGAAGCTGAATCTGCCGACTTTCCAGAAGCTGCATAAGATCCGCCAGACAGTGCCGTTCGGAGCGGACTTCCGGGCCAACAACCTGGGGCTGTTCCTCAATGTGCTGCTCGAAAAGCTGAACGCCAAAGAGCGGTCGGCGCTGATCAAGAATCTGGACCTCAAGAAAGCCGACGTTAGCTTGTGGCAAAAGCTCGACGCCAACGCGAAGAAGCTCGAAAAGGAGCTGAAATCGCCGAAACTGGCGCGGGCGTCGGCCATCTACCGGTTCATGAAAGCGCAGCCGGGCGAGTTGCTTTTGTATCTCGCCCTGCGCTCGCAGCAGAGGCTGGTCACCGATCGGATTAAGGCGTACTTCACGAAGTAC
This sequence comes from Bryobacteraceae bacterium, assembly GCA_039930685.1. GTDB lineage: Bacteria > Acidobacteriota > Terriglobia > Bryobacterales > Bryobacteraceae > JBBQWZ01. The sequence goes on from JBDTTK010000584.1 coordinate 2,658, forward strand.
ATTCCGATCGCGCTCGAGGTCACGGACCGCGACATCCTGGCAACGGGCGTCGAGCCGGGTCCGAAATTCGCGAAGGCGAAAGAAGACTACATCAACGGGCGCCTGGATGGACGCATCAAGAAGCCGATTCCTCCCGAGCCACCGCCACCGCCCCCGCAGTCGACGGGCGGATTCGCGCGGCGCAGTCCGGCCGCGGCGCCCACGACTACGAGCACGACCTAGCGGTTGCGCATGATATTTGCCTGAGGCCGGTGTCACAAAACCGGCGCGGGCGGCGTTGTACTCATTGTGGACGGAAGAATCGAGGCGCTGGTGGAGCGCGAACCGGGCGAAGCATCCTCCGGCGGCTCGACGCCGTTCGATTTCGAAGCGACTTTCCTTGCGCAGTTCGACCGCGTCGTTCGCCTTCTTGGGCGAGTCGTGCGCGATCCGGCTCGCGCCGAGGAGCTAGGCGTCGAGGTCTTCCTAAAGCTCTGGCGGAGTCCTGAGGCCCAGGCGGGGAACGCCGAAGGCTGGCTCTACCGGACCGCTGTCCGCAAGGGACTGGACGAACTGCGCAGCCGGACTCGCCGCGCAACCTACGAGCGCCTGTTGTCTTTCACGAAACACGTCCGGACTCCGGAGGATATCCGTGCTGCGAGCGAGGAGCAGGAGAAGGTGCGGAGCGTTCTGGAGATCCTCAGCCGCAGGCAGGCAGAACTGCTTGTGCTTCGCAGCCACGGTCTGAGTTACGGAGAACTCGCCGCGGCGCTTGCGGTGAATCCGGCGTCCGTCGGGGCGCTGCTTGGCCGGGCCCAAACGGCCTTCCGTCGGGAATACGTCAAACGATACGGAGAGGAGTAAGCGATGGAT
>JBDTTK010000585.1:0-3506 GCA_039930685.1 Bryobacteraceae bacterium
GCAACCTCGAATACCAGCGTCCCGAGCGCTTGCTCGGCAGCCACCGCATTCGGCGCATCCAGGTACTGCTTAAGCGTCGTCTCGGCCGTCATGGTTCAGCGGCCATCTCCGTCAGGCCCAACGAAGGCCTTCATTTCTTTCTCCATACCCAACCCCACGCTGCGGATCAAATACGTCTCCATTCTGACAGTTCGGCTGACGGGAAGGATGGCATTAGATCTGGCGTTTTGCGATCGCTTCTGAACGCCCGTTTAACGAATTTTCGTAACCTCGAACCTGGATCCTTCATCTGATAAGTTTGAAGACTATGAAAATAATTTTCCTGTTATTCGCTGCCTGCGTATCCCTTTGTCTGGCCGACACCGTAAAGCTCAAGAACGGCAGCGTCATTACGGGAACCCTGGTTTCGATGAACGAGGACGAGATCAAGATCCGGACCGGGTCCAGCGTGGCGACGTTCCTCCGGGCGGATGTGGCCTCCGTCCAGGTTTCGGGCAGCAGCACGCCCGCACCGCCGCCGGCCACCCCACCACCTGCGCACCCGGTACTGGTCCCTCGAGGAACGGACCTGTTCGTCCGGATGATCGAGCCGATTGACTCGCGCTCGGACTCGCCCGGCCAGACCTACCGCGCCAGCCTGTCGGAACCCGTCGTCGTCGATGGCCGAGAAGTGCTCCCGCGGAACGCCGATGTGCGCGTCCGGCTGGTTGACCTCGAGCAGTCTGGCAAGATCAGCGGCCGGACCAGCCTAACCCTCGACCTGGTCTCGGTAACCTACCAGGGCCGCCGTCTCAACGCCGACGCGCAGGACGTCACCGAGGCTTCGGGTTCCCGGGGCAAGAAATCGGCCATTGCCGTCGGCGGCCTGGCGGCTCTGGGAGCCGTAATCGGCGGCCTCGCGGGTGGCGGCAAAGGCGCGGCCATCGGCGCTACGTCGGGCGCGGGCGCCGGTGGCGCCATCCAGGTGCTGACCAAAGGCGAACGGGTCAAGGTGCCCTCCGAAGCCGTACTGCGATTTACGTTGGACCGGCCGATCCGCAACTAATCGCGGAAGCGACTAAAAGTTGGCCTTTTCAATCAGCGAATTGAGCTCCGCCGCGAGGGCCGTCTTCCGCTTTTCGAGATCGCTGAGCGTGTCGCGCAGTGTGGCGATCTGGCCTTCGAGCGTCGCCAATTGTTTTGCATACTTTTGCACCTGATCCTGCTGTCCGCTGACCCTGTTCAGACTCTCGATATTGTTGCGAAGCCGGCTCTCGTCGTTGGCGACCTGGTTGATCTGTGCCTCGGTCCGGGTGATGGCGTTCTGATTTGCGGCGACCTCATTCTTCTTCGCGGCGATCTGCTCGAGTTGCGTCCGCGCGGCCGCGGTCAACGTCTTGTTCTGGATGAAAGTCATCAGAACATCGGGCGTCATGCTGGACACCGCGGTGGTCGTGTCATACAGGCGCTCTTCGGAAACGCTGAACTTCTCCGTCGTGGCGGCAGCCAGTTTCACTTCAAACCGATTGGAGTTGATCGTCGTCTCGGTCGCCTTCATGTTGAGCAGCGTGTATCCAGGGCGCTGCGGTTGCTCGATGATCAGCGTCTTGGCTTTCGGATCGACATTGCGAATCGTATACGTCTTGGTCTCTTGAAGCGCATTCCGCGTCGTCAGGACGCCGCGCCGCAGATGGACCTCGCGAACCAGATCACGGCTGGAATCGAACGCCGTTGTAATGCGCGTGCCGAGATCGACCGCGTAAGAAATCAACCGCTTGTCGCCGTTCTTGATCGTCTCGACCAGCGCCTCGCCGGAGTAGGCATTGGCGTCGTAAACGGTGATCGGACCGCCATCGAGGGTCTTGCCGGTGCCATTCGTAATTTCCGCAGCGGTCATAGGATTCGTGCCCATCGATTCGGAATAGATAAGCAGGCGGCGCGCCCCGACTTTCTGCTGCAGGAAGGGCAGCATCGCGGATTCGTTCTTCTTTACCGTCACCGTGCTGCCGAAGCGGTATTCGAACAGATCGCCGAGATCGCGCCCTTCGGCGGAGGCGGCAATATTCGATACCATTTCGTTCCGCGCAACTTCATCTCGGGCAATCTCTGCTGTTGCGAGTTGCCGCTCGTTGGCGCGACGGAAAGATTGCGCCTTTGCCGCGGGTGCGGGGGCAGCCGCGGCCAGTCGGGGTCCGTCTGCCAAACCGCCCAGCGTCCCCTGAAAAACCAGCGGCGCGGCGGAGGCCTCTTCGTCCAGTTCAGCTACGGGACGCGTTCTGTAACGCGGCGCATATAGATTCGAAATAAACGAGATGGGCCTCCCCGAAACGACCGCCAACTTGACACCGGTCCAGTCTTCTCCAGTGGTGTTGTCGACAATGGCCCATCCTTCAAGCGTCGGCTGTTCGGCTGCAGTTCCAAAGATCAACCGGTAGCTGGATTTCCACACGGCGGTTGGCACCATATAGCTCGCCGCAATCTGCCGCGCGCCCGTAGCAGTCGAGTCGATGTAGACGCTGCGCTTGTCCTTCGAACGGGACTGATTCAAGAGCGCCAGGTAGTCTTTCAGAAGCGTCTGTTGGGCTGGATCGGCAAACCGGATCGAGGAGGCTGAGGCGAGGTCAACCGTACGAATGTCACCTGCATCCGTCAGCAGAGACAACATTTCCCGTTCCGGCGCTTTGTCGGTCGCCCCTACAGTCCGGCCGCTGAGGACGGCCCCGGTCAATACTTCCGCACCGGTTTTGACTTCGACCCGAGCGCCTTTCAAATAGTCGAAGAAGGCGACCAGCGACTGCTTGGCACCAACGACGAATGGAAATCCTTCCAGCTTGTGCTCCAACGTGTCGGACGAGTCATAACGGAGGCCCGTAATCTTTCCGCCGCCGCGCTCTTCGACGGTCAGCGATTTCAGTACGTCGTTCATTTCGCTCGCCTTGAAGTCCAGCCTGGCGGAATCTCCGGCCTTTACTTCACCCGACCGCTGGAAATAGCCAATCCCATGTTTGAACAGGATCACTTCCCGGACCGGGAGTTCGGCCGCCGCAGCGGAATGCACCAGCAGCATGGCCTGCAGGATTCCGACAAAAGATGAAACGCGTCGCATGATTAGCACCTCGGTTGGGAATATGCCGCCACCCCAAATTTCCTTGCAGCAGCCCTGTATGCTATTCCTAGGAACTAGTTTAGCGAGACAGGCCGGTCGACGGCTGTCCCAAATATCTCGGAGTTTTGATTGATTACCAATCGTCTGCGACAACTGTTGATCGGCGGCGTTCTTGTAGTCCTCCCCGCCCTGCCGCAAGGCATCGGAGGCTTTAGTGGACCAAGCGTCTTGAGCCGCGGTGCGGGGTCGATCGGCCAACGAAGCGGGCGGTCCGCCAAAATTCGTTTTTTCGTCGGTGTCAGTGGCTCCTGGGACGACGGTATTGTTCCCGTAACGTTGAATTCAAACGGTCAGATCCCGACGGCCGGCGGTACGAATCGCAGCGCGCGCGTCTGCCACATTCTCGCGGTACTGGGTGCAA
>JBDTTK010000586.1:0-3505 GCA_039930685.1 Bryobacteraceae bacterium
GGCGGGCTGCGCGACATCATTGCGAACCGGATGCGGCTTGCGGTCCTGGTCGAGATTGACGCGCCCCCGAACGGGGGTCTGGGCAAGCGAGGCTGCGACGAAAGAGAGCCCAATGAGAATGAATCGCATTGGCTGATTATAGTGTTGTCGTGAAATCGAGCGGCGACATGCTCCCATAGAATTGAAGCCATTTCGGAGTATCGGTACACCGTACTTCTTGAGCCCGCCGGCCGAGGGCGGCTTCATCATCACCTGCCCCGCGCTGCCGGGTTTGGTCACGGAGGGCGACCGCTCGAAGGGATTCGCGCCATGTCGCCGGATGCGATTCGCGTTTACATTCGAGAGTCTTCGGAAGGACAATCTGCCGATTCCTTCCGACATGCAGTCGTTTTGGGAAGAGATCCTCGTCCTCATACCCGAATCAGCGTGAGCGCACTTCCTGTTAACGGGCGAGATGTATCTTACCTGAGGTAAGATACATCTATGGAACAGGTTAAAGTTTCATCAAAGGGTCAGATCGCGATTCCGAAGCCACTCCGGGACGCCTTGAATCTCGCCGTAGGCACCAAATTGAACGTGTCAGTCCGCGGGCAGGAGATCATCCTGTCGAAAGAACCATCCTGGAAGAACCTGCGAGGCGCCGGGTCGGACGTCGACCTGATCGCGGCCTACGCCGACTACAAGAAGGAAGAGCGCGATCTTGAAGACCCTCGTCCTTGATTCCTGGGGGATCCTCGAATGGATCCAGGGCCGGCAGCCCGCGAGCGGCCTTATGGACACCCTCTTCGCGGAAGGCGAGACCGGTGCCGCGCGATTGCTGATAAGCGCGATCAATGTCGGCGAGGTGTACTACTTTCTGCGGAAGAAGCACAGCGAAAAATTGGCGCGGGATTGGCGCGAATCGGCCCCCACCCTTCCCGTGACCATCGAGGTTCCATCGCTCGAAGATATCTGGAGCGCCGCCACGCTGAAGGGCCTTTATCCAATCTCCTATGCCGACGCATTCGCCGCGGCACTCGCCCAGAAGTACAACTGCCCAGTTGTCACCGGCGACGTGGAATTCAAATCCATGGATCAGTTGGAGTTGGATTGGATCGGCAGATAGATCACCGTCACTAAACCAAAAAGGCCGCCCATCGCTGGGCGGCCTTTCCGAGCCTGCCGGGCAAGCCCGACTGACGTTCGCAGTGGCCGGGCATTCCCGGCCACTTTTCTTAGTAGTCCATTCCCGGACCGTGCTCGCCACCCGGCATACCGCCGCCGGCCGACTTCTTCTCGGGGATCTCGCAGATCATCGCTTCGGTCGTCAGCATCAGGGCGCTGATCGAAGCGGCGTTCTGGAGGGCCGAACGGGTCACCTTCGTCGGATCGATGACGCCGGCCTTTACCATGTCCTGGTATTCGCCCGACGCGGCATTGAAGCCGAAGTTGTGATCCTTGTTCGCGCGGATTTTCTCGATGATGATCGCGCCTTCAAATCCGGCGTTGCCGGAAATCTGGCGGACCGGCTCTTCGCAAGCGCGCCTGATGATGTCGACGCCGATTTTCTCGTCGCCTTCAAGTTTCAAGGTGCTGAGCGAATCAGCGGCGCGCAGCAGGGCGGATCCGCCGCCGGCCACGATGCCTTCTTCAACGGCCGCACGGGTTGCGTGCAGCGCGTCTTCGACGCGAGCCTTCTTTTCCTTCATCTCGGTCTCGGTCGCCGCGCCAACTTTGATGATGGCAACGCCGCCGGCGAGCTTCGCGAGGCGCTCCTGCAGCTTTTCGCGATCGTAGTCCGAAGTGGTCTCTTCGATCTGTGCGCGGAGCTGCTTGATGCGTCCTTCGATTTCTTTCTGCTTGCCGCCGCCGTCAATGATCGTCGTATTGTCTTTGTCGATCGTGACGCGCTTGGCGCGGCCCAGGTCCTCGAGGCGGACGCCTTCGAGCTTAATGCCGGTCTCCTCCATGATCGACTTGCCGCCGGTCAGGATCGCGATGTCGTCGAGCATCGCCTTGCGGCGATCGCCGAAGCCCGGAGCCTTCACGGCCGCCGCGTTCAGCGTTCCGCGGAGCTTGTTCACGACCAGGGTCGCGAGCGCTTCGCCTTCGACTTCTTCCGCGATGATCAGGAGGGGCTTGCCGCTGCGAGCGATCTGCTCGAGCACGGGCAGCAGGTCCTTCATGTTGCTGATCTTCTTCTCGTGGATCAGGATGTACGGATCTTCCAAAACCACTTCCATCCGGTCCGGATCGGTGATGAAGTAGGGGCTCAGATAGCCGCGGTCGAACTGCATGCCTTCGACCGTCGCCAGCTCGGTGTTCATCGTGCGGGACTCTTCCACCGTGATGACGCCGTCCTTGCCGACTTTCTTCATCGCTTCGGCGATCGTGTTGCCGATCGTCGCATCGCCGTTCGCCGAGATGGTGCCGACCTGGGCAATCATGTCGCCCGAAACCGGCTTCGAGAACTTCTTTACCTGCTCAACCACGACTTCGACGGCCTGCTCGATGCCGCGCTTCAGCGCCATCGGATTCGCACCGGCGGCGACGTGCTTCACGCCCTCGCGGAAGATGGCCTGCGCCAGAATGGTTGCGGTGGTCGTACCGTCACCCGCGATGTCGGAGGTCTTCGAAGCCACTTCGCGAACCATCTGCGCGCCCATGTTCTCGAGCGGATCCTTCAGTTCGATTTCCTTCGCGACGGTGACGCCGTCCTTGGTACTGGTCGGTCCGCCGAACTTTTTCTCGAGGACGACGTTGCGGCCCTTCGGTCCGAGGGTGACTTTCACCGCGTCGGCGAGCTGATTCACACCGCGCAGGATCGCCTGGCGGGAATTCTCACTGTAAACAATCTGCTTTGCTGCCATAAATTGGTTGCTCCTGGTTATCTCTTGTGAAGCGGTTCGTCTTGAAAGACGAAGTTAGCTGGCCTTTTTCTTGGAAACGGTCTCGGTGGCTTCGAGGATGCCAAGGACTTCGTCCTCGCGCATGATCATGCATTCTTCGCCATCGATCTTGATTTCCGAACCCGAATACTTGCCGAACAGGATGCGGTCGCCGGCCTTCACGTCGAGCGGGATGATCTCTCCGCTGTCCGTACGCTTGCCCTTGCCCACGGCGAGGACTTCGCCTTCCTGCGGCTTTTCCTTGGCGGAATCGGGGATGAACAGCCCGCCAACCTTTGTTTCTTTGTCTTCAACGCGTTTGACCACGATGCGGTCGTAGAGCGGACGAATATTCATATGACTTCCAACCTCCAGTTGTGTCCGTGTTTGGTGGACTTCGAATACTTCAGAGAGTAGCGGCGAACGCCTGCCACCCATGTCCAATGTTAGCACACTCGATCGAAGAGTGACAAGTACTTCTTCTAAAGTGTTGCTGTAATGGAGATTATGGCGTTAATGAGATAGCAAAACTAAGCCCCACTCTGAAGTGGGGCTTGAGATAAACTTGAGTGGATTCGAAGCAGATCTACGCTGCGGCTGCAACCTTGCGCAGCCGAGCCACCAGCCGGCTCTTGTAG
>JBDTTK010000587.1:0-3503 GCA_039930685.1 Bryobacteraceae bacterium
ACTGCATGTTGCGGCACTCATTCCGCAATTGGTTCCAGCCTCACTATCAATACGTTTATGCAGGATTCCGCTGCGTAAGCGGAGAATCGCGATGAGGATCATTTCATGAGTACAAGCGCTGTTGGCCTGACGCCCGTCACAGATTTCGGGAGCGAGGTGCGGGCCGGGCTCACCAAGGCCGGCCAGAAGGAGCTGCCATCCAAGTATCTGTACGACGCGCTAGGATCGAAGCTATTCGAGGCGATCTGCGAATTACCGGAGTACGGGCTTACGCGTGCCGATGAGCGTCTGCTGCGCGGACACGCGCACGAAATCGCCGGGCGCGTTCGAGGCGACACATTGGTCTGCGAACTGGGAAGCGGCAGCGGCAGGAAGACGCGCCCGATCCTCGAAGCCATGGCTCGCAGGCGGCCGATCCAGTATTTTCCGATTGAAATTTCCGCGACCGCGTTGGCAGCCTGTGAACGCGAACTTGCGGACATCGATCAGGTCGGGATCGTCGGGCTTGAACGGAAGTATTTAGATGGTCTGCTCGAAGTCGCGGCGCGGCGAAGGGCCAACCAGCGAATTTTGGTCCTGTTCCTCGGAAGCACGATCGGAAATTTCAGTCACCCCGCAGATCGTGATTTCCTACATGAGATCCGACGCATTCTGCGCCCGGGCGATGCGTTACTGCTCGGGACCGATCTGCACAAACCGAGCGCCGTCGAGGATATGATCGCGGCTTACGCCGACCCACTGGGCGTGACCGCAGCCTTCAACCTCAATCTTCTGGCGCGAATCAATCGGGAATTAGGAGGTACGTTTGAGCTGCCACAGTTCGAGCACTGCGCCGTGTTCAACGACGACACGAAAAGCATTGAGATGCGGATCCGATCGCGGCGGCGTCAAACGGTACGGGTGGCCAAGGCGAATCTGACGGTCGAGTTCCAAGAGGATGAGACCATTTGGACCGAGAACAGCCACAAGTACTCGCTCGACGAGGTCGAGAAGATGGCGGAGGCTGCCGAGTTCCGCATCGACGCCCAGTGGATTGACGCTGAATGGCCGTTCGCCGAGAGCCTACTCGTAGCTGGTGTGGAATAATGCGGTGTCATGCCATTGGTCGAGTTTCGTAACGTCGTCTACGAAATCACCGGCAAAACCATTCTCTCGGGTATGAGCTTCGGAGTAGAAGAGGGCGAGACCCTGGTGCTCGTCGGCCGAAGCGGATCGGGCAAGAGCACGGCACTGAAGCTCACGAACGGAATGTTGTTTCCGACTAGCGGAGAGGTACTTGTGGACGGGCGACGGACCACCGATTGGGATCCGATTGCGCTCAAGCGACGGACAGGCTACGTGATCCAAGAAGTCGGTTTGTTTCCGCATTTCACGGTTGCGCGCAATGTGGGTCTCATTCCGCGTCTCGAGGGCTGGCAGGAGTCTGACATCGAGAGGCGTGTCGACCACCTACTAGCAACAGTGGGGTTAGATTCGAGAGAATACGGCAACCGCTATCCGCGGCAGCTTTCCGGCGGGCAACGCCAGCGCGTCGGTGTTGCGAGAGCGCTCGGTGCCGATCCGCCGCTGCTGCTATTCGACGAGCCGTTCGGCGCGCTCGATCCGGTGACGCGCAGCGAACTGCAACAGCAGTTCCTCGGTTGGCAGCGGGACTTCCATAAAACCTCGATCTTCGTGACGCACGACATTCGTGAAGCGATGCGTCTTGGAAACAGGATCGCCTTGCTGGCGAACGGCAAGTTGGAGGTCCTGACACCGGCGGCGGAATTCCCGAACGCCACCACGCCGGAGGCGCGAGCATTTCTCGCGAGTCTCTGACCGTCCATGCGTACCGACCTGGCACAAGATATTCTGCAACTGACCGGCGAACACCTAACACTCGTCGCCAGCGCGATGGCGATCGCGATCCTGATCGGCGTTCCGGCGGGCGTCCTGCTGACGCGCCATCCCGCGGCACGACGATGGATGCTCGGTTTTGCGAGCGTCGCTCAGACGATCCCGAGCCTCGCGTTATTCGGCTTCCTGATTCCAATTCCGTTTATCGGCGGGATCGGTCAGCGGACCGTGATTGTGGCACTGGTGCTCTATGCACTGTTGCCGATCCTGCGGAACACCTTCGTCGGAATCATGGGAGTAGATCCGGCGGTAACCGAGTCAGCGATCGCGATGGGCATGACAGACTCGCAGTTGCTTCGGCAAGTCCAGTTGCCGCTGGCGGCGAGAACGATTCTGGCCGGGATTCGGGTCGCAACGGTTACGACCATCGGCACGGCGACGATTGCGGCGGCGATCGGCGGCGGAGGATTGGGCGTTTTCATTTTTCGCGGAGTTGCGTCGGTTGATACGACGCAGATCCTGGCCGGGGCGATTCCGTCGGCCATGCTGGCGCTGCTGGCAGATTGGGGACTTGGATGGGTAGAACGAAAGCTCTCGCCGGCATAGCGGCGCTGCTGGTGCTCTCCGGCTGCTCGGGAACGAAGGGCGCGATCCGAGTAGGCTCGAAGAATTTCACGGAGCAGGTGATTCTTGGCGAGATCATTGCGCAGCATCTCGAACATCGCCTGAAGGTCCCGATCGAGCGCCGGCTGAATCTTGGCGGAACGCTGCTGGCGCACCAGGCACTAGTCAGTGACCAGATTGACCTGTATCCGGAGTACACGGGCACGGCGTTGATCGCGATCCTGAAAGAACAAGCCGGGGGCGGAGCCGCGGATGTGCTGGCGCGGGTGCGGTCGGCGTATCTGCGCGATTATCGCGTGGAATGGCTGGACCCGATTGGCGTCGACAATGGGTTCGCGATGGTAATCCGTGGCTCCGAGGCGCGCGCCAGGCGCCTGGAGACGTTGAGTGACGCGGCGAAATCGCCGGGCGCGTGGCTGCTGGGCGCGGGCTACGAATTCGAACAGAGGTCCGATGGGTTACCGGCTCTGGACAAAACCTACGGCTTCCGATGGGCGGGGCGACCGAAGAGCATGGACTTGGGTCTGTTGTACAAGGCGCTCGAACAGGGCCAGGTCACGATGATCGCCGCAAGTGCTACGGACGGGATGCTTTCGAAGTTGGACGTAAGGGTTCTGAGCGACGACAAGCACGCATTTCCGCCGTATGAGGCGGCCATCGCAATTCGGCAGGAAACAATGACCCGAACGCCTGGGTTGCGGGAGGCGTTGCTGGAGCTTTCCGGCAAGTTCACCAACACGGTCCTGCAAACCCTCAACTATCAGGTTGACGGAGAGCATCGGCCGGTAGCGCGAGTGGCCGCAGATTTCTTGAAGGCCGGCGGACTCAAGTAGGCGTCCGCGACTGACTGCGGAAGCGGACGGCCTTACGTTGTACGATTGAGGCTAATGGCGATCTGGTGGCGACCGGCGGATGGACAACTCGAGCATTTGAACGCCGCCATCACGTTGTGGAATGCCGGCCTTCGCGACGTCGCAATGGAGGCCATTCGCGACATCGACTCTCGAGTACCAGCGGAGCTTTTGCGGGGAGCAGGCTCGAAG
>JBDTTK010000588.1:0-3501 GCA_039930685.1 Bryobacteraceae bacterium
CCAACGCCGATCGCCTTCTCGCAATGGTGGCGCCGAGTCCTTCGCGGCCGCAACAGAACCTGGCGTTCGGTGGCGGCGGCGGTGGTGGCGGCGGTATGGGCCAAATGGGTCTCGGGGGCCTCGAACTCCCGGCCATGATTCCTTAGGCAAGCGGTCTCCAACAAAATTACTCCGTAGAAAGACGGAACAAAGAAACTCAATGAATCGAACACTACAACTCTGTCTGGCGACCCTCTGTGTCTGCCTGGGTCTCATGGCCCAATCCGCTCCGTTGAGCGTGAAGGGTACCGTCATCGACCCATCGGGCGCGGCTGTGCCGGACGCCCAGGTCTTCCTGCGCGGTCCGCGCGGCGAGCAACGTACCCGGAGCGGCAAGCTCGGCGAGTACACGTTGACTGTGCCTCAACCCGGCAAGTACACCCTCCGCGTTCTCGCCAAAGGCTTCTCGCTCTATCAGCAGGCGGTGGATATCTCCGCCGCATCGAGTCTCGACGTCCAGCTCTCGATCACTGCGGACGCGCAGGTCGTTGACGTCACCGACGAAATCAAGGCCGTGACGACCGACCCCGCGTCGAACTCGAGCGCACTCGTACTTAAAGAGAAGGATCTCGAAGCGCTTTCGGACGATCCCGATGAACTGCAAGCGCAGTTGCAAGCGCTCGCCGGTCCGGGAGCTGGCCCGAACGGCGGCCAAGTCTATATTGACGGCTTTACCGGCGGCCAGTTGCCCCCCAAATCCTCGATCCGCGAGATTCGTGTCAACTCGAATCCTTTTTCACCGGAATACGAACGCCCCGGTTTTGGCCGCATCGAAATCTTCACGAAGCCGGGCACCGATCAGTTCCATGGCTCCGCCTTCCTGCAGTTCAACAAAGAAGCGCTTAACAGCCGCAGCCCGCTGTTGACGCAATCCACCCGCCCGCCGTATAAGACCTGGTTCGGTAACTTCAATCTCACCGGACCGATCGTCAAGCAGAAGGCGTCGTTCGGGTTCAATTTCGACCGCCGCGCGATTACGGAGAACGCGTTCATCATCGCGACGATGCTGGATAGCAATTTCAATCCACTCAGCGTGAATCAAGCGGTTGTCACGCCGCAGACGCGCACGACGATCAGTCCCCGCCTCGACTACCTGATCAACCAGAAGAACACAATGGTCCTTCGGTATTCGCATACGCAGAACGATCAGGAAGGCCAGGGCATCGGCGGCTTCAGTCTCGCGTCGAAGGGCTACAAAGCGACGGATACCGAGAACTCGATCCAGTTCACGGAAACAGCGATTCTGAATGCGACCACGATCAGTGAATCGCGCTTCCAATTCCTGCGCAGCGACCGTGCCGAGTTCGGCGACGCGACGCTGCCCGCCATCACCGTCCAGGGCGCCTTCAACGGCGGCGGCGCGCAAATCGGGAATTCCAATTCCCTCGCGACTCACCTCGAGTTCAGCAACGTCACGAGCATGAACAAGGGCCGGCACGCCTACAAGTTCGGCGGCCGCATCCGCCACGTGAATCTCGATGACCTTTCGGTGAACAACTTCAGCGGAACCTATTCGTTCTTCAGCGGACAGGGCGTCGCGCTGGACGCGAACAATAATCCGATTGCCGGACCGTTTGTCGACCTCACCGCGCTCGATCGATACCGCAATACGCTCATCCTCCAGCAGAAGGGTTTCACCGCCGCGCAGATCCGGACCTACGGACTCGGAGCCAGCCAGCTTAGCCTCTCCGGCGGAATGCCAGCGTCGACGGTCGGCCAATATGATTTTGGCTTCTTCGTCAATGACGACTGGAAGGCGCGTCCGAACCTGACCGTGAGCTACGGCCTGCGCTACGAAGCGCAGACCAACCTCAGCGATTACAAAGATTTCTCGCCCCGTATCGGCATCGCATGGGCGATCGACGGAAACGCCAACAAGGTCGCGAAGACGATTTTCCGCGGCGGCTTCGGTATCTTCTACGACCGGCTGAGTGAGAACTCGATCCTCGCGTCGGAGCGGTTCAACGGCATCACACAGCAGTCGTACCTGCTGCAGAACCCGGATACGTTCCCGGTGATTCCATCGCTCGCCTCCCTGGCGGCCAGCCCGCAGCGCCTGCAGATCATAGACAACGCCTACCGCGCCCCGCGCGTGTATCAGATCAGCGCCGGCATCGAGCGCCAACTCACCCAGAAGATGCGCCTCAGCATCCAGTACATCAGCGCGCGCGGCGTCTACGTGTCCCGGCAGCGCAACATCAATGCGCCGATCAACGGATTGTATCCGTTCGGCGACAAGCAGCTTCGGTACCTGTCGGAGGCCACCGGCTTCAGCCGCAGCAACCAACTCGTGCTCAGCCCGAATATGAGCTTCCGCCGCGTGTCGCTGTTTGGATTCTATTCGCTCGGATTCGGGAGGTCGGACGCCGAAGGCCTGCCGGCCGATCCTTACAATCTGCGTGCCGAATACGGTCCGTCGAATTTCTCGGACGTGCGTCACCGCCTGATCGTCGGCTCCAGCATCACGCTGCCGAAGACCATCAGTCTCAGCCCGTTCTTCTCGCTGAACTCCGGATCGCCCTACAACATCACCACCGGGCGCGATCTTAACCTCGACGGCACGACGGCGGAACGCCCGGCGCTCGTTGACATCGCCCAGGCCAGCTGCCAGGGAGGGAGTCTCAAGTACACGGCGAACTTCGGTTGCTTCAACCTGGCTCCCGCGGCCGGCACCCCCACGATCGGACGCAATATCGGTCGCGGACCACTGAATGCAACGCTCAATCTGCGCCTCTCGAAGACCTGGGGCTTCGGACCCGGCCGTGAAAGTGGCGGAAATCAGGGTGGCGGTCCTCCGGACGGCGGACCCGACCATGGCGGCGGCGGCGGACCCCGCGGCGGCGGTGGCGGTGGTGGCGCACCGCACGGCGGCGGCGGCATGCGCGGCATGATGGGCGGAGGTGGAGGAATGCGCGGAGGCGGCGGCGCCAGCACCGGCAAGCGTTACAACCTGACGTTCAGCGTGTCTGCCCAGAACGCACTCAACCGCGCGAACTACGGCGCGCCGGTCGGCGACCTCGGATCTACGTTCTTCGGCCAGTCGCTCACACTGGCCGGCGGCTTCCGCGGCGGCAGCGGCACCTACAACCGCAAAGTGGACTTGCAACTCCGCTTCCAGTTCTAAACGAACCAACACGCGTTCGGTTCAATGACGGGGTTCATCCAGGGGGATGAGCCCCGTTGTCTCACACGGGTCAGATCAACCAACATTGCGAACTGGAGTTCGGCCGACCAGACGGCAGAGGTACTACTCCTCGCGCAGCGTACTCACCGGATCCAGTCTGAGTAGCCGCAGTGCCGGCAGCAGGCTTGCAACGGCGGCGACCACGAACAGGAAGCCCGCCGCACCCGCGTACGTTCCGGCATCGTTCGGCTGGACGCCCCAGATCATGCTCCGCAAAACGCTGCTCGCGAGGAAGGCTCCGACAGTGCCCACAGCGACTCCGGCGGCCGCCAGTCCGA
>JBDTTK010000589.1:0-3501 GCA_039930685.1 Bryobacteraceae bacterium
GCACGGGGACGTTGCGACGTTGCGTTCGGCCCTCGTCGATTATCTTCCCCGACGCCTCGCGGAACGATGGGCGGAGAACGATCCGGCAGCCGTTCCGGTGGCAGCGAAGCCGGTTGCCATGCTGTCCAACGACGCGATCCAATCGGTCGCCGCCGGTCTGCATCGCTGGACGGTGCGGCCGTCGGGCACGGAGGGCTTCGAAAAGGCGGAAGTTACCGCGGGCGGAGTGGATACGAACGAGTTGAGCTCGAAGTCGATGGAGTCGAAGAAGGCTCCCGGGTTGTACTTCATCGGCGAAGTCGTCGATGTTACCGGCTGGTTGGGCGGGTACAACTTCCAGTGGGCGTGGTCGAGCGGGTACGCGTGCGCAGAGGCGATGGCGGGAAGCTGAGGGCGTGCGCCCCGGTAAAAGGATCTCCCGCCCGGACGGTCGTTGTTATCACTAAGCCCCGCGTTTTCATACGCATTGGTGAGCGGAAGGATCATTGTAACCTCGCGGACGCTCGGGTTCTAACGGTCCTAAACGATTCGGGTCGCGGACTGATGCTCACGCCCCCCAACGGATTCGGATGGGGGGGCCGCGCACAACCCTTGGGTGGTGGCGACGACTGGAGGCGGCTCCGAGCGAGACTGAGACGGGTTGTGTCGCCCTGACACAGACCCATGTGGCACCCCAACCCAGCCATGAGGTTTTTGGGGTGCCTTGATGAATATAACTTATTGATAGCATTGATCAATGCGCTTTGGGCGGTCACTTGCTACAATTGAAAGCGAATTGATGAAGTAACTCTTTGCAACCTGCCCTCTGATGTTACCGGCAGGACGGGAGAAGCGAGTGGGCTGAAGGATAGCGTGCTTGCGGGAGCCGGATTCTAGAGATTTCTAGCCGCTCCTTCCCTCGTTCGGCTAGGGGCATCAGAGGGGTTTTTTTAGGGTTGGGTGGAACGTAACGCCCGCGGGAGCAATCCATCAGTTTCAGGACTTGCCGGGATCGGTGGTTTCGGTTCTGTCCGGAGGATCCGGATGGAGGACTAAATTCGGACGCGGGCCTTATCTGGAGGCTGGACGCAACCGACGCTCGATCCTATGCCCGCCTTGGGCTGACCGCATCGGAAAAGGTACCCATCAAAACTCCGCAGCACCAATTCCGATGCGGTTTTTCTAACTGAGCATCAGTGTAGCATCAAAATCAGCGGTTTGTTCCGTTTTCGAGACGTTGGCTGTCCTATGAGTGCGGGAGTGCGAGGTCTGACGCATCGTCCGAACGCCACCCTCAACCCCAAGGATCCGCCGACGATGTTATATTCAAGTAGCTTGCATTACGTTCTGTAGTCCATCTCTCGTCCCTGAGTTTTGAGAACAGTAGCCCCGCGGAGAACACCCTTCTTGGGCCTCGAGGCACGATCGGCGGCGATTCGGAGGATGCCGCCGGCTGCCGCCAAGGTCATTTGGCCGGACTCTTCTTCGACAACTTGGCGATCAAGCCCTCAAAAAGCTTCACATCCGCGGCGGTCTGCAGGGGATCGGAATCGGTGTCCTTCATCGCCATGCCGAGCGCGATCCCGTATTCCGCGATCGCGCGGTCGCGTTCGCCAGTGTCTTCGAGCAGAGAGCCGACGTATCCATGCGGCCGGTACGACTTCGGGTATCCCAGGAAGGCCAACTCGAGCGCCTCAATCCCTTCACGCTTCCTGCCTCCGTCGAACAGCGAGAATCCCAGTTCCGCAATCGCCATCTCGCCGAAAAAGTTCACACCTGGATCGCGCTGACGAAACTCTTTGAACAGCTTCAGCGCCTTTTCCGGACCGTCCTTCCGGATCATCGCGAAGAATTCGGCCTCAGTCGGCGGTGGCGGCAGAGACGGCTTGGTGTTGATCTTGACCGCGTCCGGCGCCGGCTGTTGTCCCTTCAGCCACAGGTTGAAAAAGCTCACCGTCGCGGCAGTCACCCGCTCGTAGGCGGACTTCGCGGCATCCGAATGGGCGTCCGGCTTCGGAGACAGGCTCCGAAGGTAGGAAATCGACTGAAAATCGCCGTGGTTCACCCCGGCGAATGGGATGTGCGTCGTCGCGGAATAGTGAATGCGCTCCAGAAGGCGATTGTGCATCTCGAGCGTATCGGCGGCAGAAAAATACAAAGACGGAACCCGCATCGCCTGTAGATTGAACCACGCCGTCTTGGCCGCCTTGTCCTCATGACT
Source organism: Bryobacteraceae bacterium (assembly GCA_039930685.1). Lineage (GTDB taxonomy): Bacteria > Acidobacteriota > Terriglobia > Bryobacterales > Bryobacteraceae > JBBQWZ01. The sequence goes on from JBDTTK010000589.1 coordinate 2,201, forward strand.
CGCGATTGCGCTATCGATATTGACCACCGCCGTCACGCCCGGATTGCGCATTTGAATCAGCATCGCCGCCAAGCCACCCCAGCTATAGCCCATCACCGCGAACTTGGACGATTTCGCGCCCGGCCACGTTCGCCGCACGACATCCGCGACAAACTCGAGATCGCGCGCCGCCACCTCGAGATCCTGCGGCACAGGTTGCGCCTTGCGCGTGAGAAATCCGAGAGAAGGGGCGGAGGCGACGAGATAGCCCTGACCGGCCAGCGCCTCGCAGATCAGGAAGTTATCGAATCCCTCGCCCCCAATTCCGGGGCTATACAGGATCACTCCGGCGATCGACTCCTCTGGCTTCGCGCCGGACCTCGCGCGCACCGGCACCTTTGCCAGATCGGCGGACCGCATCGTCGCCGGACCCGCATACGAGTGACGCCAATAATCCGCGACCGTCATTGGCTCGCCGGAAGGCTGCGCCGGGTACCAGATGTCGATTTGCACGGATCGCGGCGAGCCGGGATCGCCGGCGACGGCCGGACGCGAGTAGTCGTCTACTCTCTGCGACTGAAATCCGACCGGATGCGGCCCGGAGGGTATCTGCGCCATTCCCGTGGATGGGACGAGGGCCGCAAGAAGGAGGAAGTACGGCCATCCAGCGCCGGCCGCTGGACGATTGCCGCAACTTTTCTTAAACACCGTTCTTCCCATAGATCGTCTACCAGAGTAGACTATACGTATTCTTATGGCAAGACGCGAATCCAATTCACAGACCGATCTTCTCCAGGGCACGCTGGACCTCCTGATCCTACAGACTCTGGCGCCTGGACCTGCCCATGGGCACACGATCGCGCAGATCATCGGGCACCGTTCGGACGATTTCCTGCAGGTGGAACACGGCTCGCTCTACCCTGCCCTGCACCGCCTGGAGCGCAAGGGCTTCATCGAAGCGAAATGGGAAACCGCGCCCGACCGAAATCGCGAATTTAAATACTATCGTTTGACCGATGCCGGACGAAAGCAATTAGTCCAGGAAGAATCCAAGTGGAAGCAGATGGCCAGCGCTATAGGACGGGTCATGTGGCCGGGCGACGAGCGGGAGGTGTGATGTGTTCTGGCGGCGGAAGCAGGAAGACGATCTGGATCGAGAGCTGCGCTCGCATCTCGAATCTGAAACTGAGGAGAGCGGCGACGGTCATGCGGCACGCCGTGCGTTCGGCAATCTCGCGCGGGCGAAACAAGACGTGCGCGACGTCTGGGGCTGGATGTGGCTCGAACGGCTCTGGCAAGACCTGCGCTACGCGCTGCGCACG
>JBDTTK010000590.1:0-3483 GCA_039930685.1 Bryobacteraceae bacterium
ATTGGGTGTGATCCATCTTGTCGATCAGGGTCTTACTGCGATCCGCGCGAATCTGCATCGCGAAATAATTCTTCCCGACCGGCCGAATGAGATCAACGAAGGAATTGAAGACGGGCTGCAGCTTGCCAATGTGCATCCGGAATCCGATGGTGGCTCGCGTGTAAACTTCGCCGGGATTCACAGGCAGAGGAAACGCGATGCGCGAATGCCCCGGCTGCGCGTCCAGAAGTAGACCGGGCCGTTCGAACCGCACGTCCGCCATCAGGCTCGCGGCGGAGAGCAGAGCCAGCCCAACGCACGTCTTCATGGTTTCTCCTCAATCGACGCAGCGGCCCCAACGAGGGCCGCATTTGATCCCAGACGCGCCTTGCGAATTTCGCACTGGTAGAACGGCGCGCCATGCTCGCGGAACGCGTCATTCGCCGCCTTGGTCAGACTCTCGCCCGCTTCCGAGATTCCGCCGGCAAGCAAAATCAGATCGGGCCGCAAGAACGAAGCAATGGACGCCGCCGCGATGCCGACAGAGCGGCCCACCGACGCGAGCGTGGCGCAGGCTCTTGGATTGCCAGACCGCGCATTTTCGATCATCGCGGCGCAATCTCCGGCGCCGCCCAGCGCTTCGACGGACACAACGGATTCGAGACACCCCCGGCATCCGGCGGTACAGCGCTTCTCGCCGCCAACGAAGACGTGGCCAAGGTCGCCGCAACATCCGCCGGTGACGCGCAGCACTGCGCCGCCATCCACGACGCCCACGCCGACTCCCGTTCCCAGCGAAATTACGACGACGCGTCGCAGTCCCACGCCCTCGCCGAACCGGCACTCCGCGAGCGCCGCCGCGTTGCAGTCCACCTCGAGTACGACGCGCAAACCGGTCTTCGCGAGAAAGCGCTCGCGCAACGGATACCCCTCGAGAATAGGCGTGTTGGGGCAAAACTCCACGGCCGCAAGATCGTCGCGCAGCAAGCCCGGTACGCTGACGCCAATCCCCCGCGCCGAGCTACTGCGAATTCGAGCCGCAGTCTCGTTTACCATGTGCACGAGCGCATCGCCGTCTGAAAATGCGCTGGTTGGAAACTCGCGGAGAGTGTCCCCGACGATCTCACCGCCCGCCACCAATGCCACGCGCGTCCTGGTGCCACCGATGTCGACGCCGATCGCCTCAGCCGGGCGCAAGACCATCTTCTTTCTCGGTCACGGCCGCCGCAAAACGAAACCGGCCTGGCGTTTCCTGGTCGCCGGATGCAATTGCATAAGAGGCCATCTGAACCGGGACGATTTGCAGCAAGGGCGCCAGATATTCGGGCACATCCAAGCCGCCACCAATGGAAAACACGGCAGCTCCGGTTTGCGTGAGGTCGCTCGCCAAGGTGTCGGTCAAAGATTTGGTTTCACCGTTGGGAGAAAACAGGACCACGGCGTGCCCCCGACGAATCGCTTCGACCGGCCCTTGCCGGAATTCCGCGGCGTTGTACCAGGTGGCCGTACGGCGCGCCAATTCCTGGATGAGCAGCGTCGCCTCGCAGGCGGAACTCAACGAGTATCCGCGACCTAAGAAGAAAAAGTGGCTGCGATTTTCCCAGCGCCACTCACGCGCCGAGAGCCACCACGCCGCCATCTGCGATTCGAGGATCTCAAGGGCCGCCCTGGCCTCGGGCTCGAATCGATCAAGTGTCGCCGTCAAGCTCGCCGCCAGGTAAAGACCCGTCAGGAGCCCGCCTGTGTAGGTCTGAATCGATACGCCGTGATCGAGATCTCCGTCCACGTGCACCAAGTAGTCCGCCCCCAGGGCCAGCGGACTGGCGGGGCAGTTGGTCATCGCAATTACCGGAACGCGGCGAGCTTTGAGGTTCTCCGTCAGACGCACGACCTCAGCGGTCCGGCCGGAACGCGAGAGAGCCACCACCGCAGTGTTGTCCGGCACTTCCGAATAGTACAGCAGCTCGCTCGCGTCCACGACGTTCACCAGGATGCCGTGCCGCGCCAGGTACGTCGCTGCGGGCATTAGGGCGTACAGCGAACCGCCCATTCCGGTAAAAATAATCCGTCCACAACGGCCCAGCGCGGAGGCCGCCTCCACCAACTCCCCCGCGCCCGGTCCGATGAGGTGCTCCCGCACGCGCCGCAGCGATTGGGGTTGCCGCTCGATATTGTGCCGAATATCGTAACTTCGAGGTTCAATCACTCGGGTCTTGCCTTAGAAAAGGATCTTCAGTGCGATCTGCACCTGGCGTGGCGAATTCGCCTGGCTGCTGATGGTGCCGAACAACCGCGAATTTACCGCACCGTTCGGAGGTCCGAACAGGGGCGTGTTCGTTGCATTGAACAATTCGCCGCGCAATTGTACCTGACGCGATTCAAGAAAACGGAAGCTCTTGAAGATCGAGGCATCAAGACTATGCGTTCCGGGAGTACGCACATCGGGGAGCGTGCGTGGCGCATTGCCAAATGTGAACGCCTTCGGCACCGAGAATACCGATGTATCGAAATAGCGATTCAAACGCGATTCCACACTGCCTTCGAGTTTTGCGCTTTGCCCGTTGTTGTCCGGCCGCTCGGTCGAATTGCCTGACTGGCTCGGATTCGAAGATACCAGGGTCAATGGCTTTCCGGTTTCGAATGTCGCGATGCCATTCAACTGCCAGCCACCCAGAATCCAATCCACAGGCCGAGCCCATGTCTTGCCCAATGCGCGTCCCTTCCCGAACGGTAGTTCCCAGACGTAGCTGAGTACCAACCGCCGCGAGACGTCGTTCGGGGAGATCGACCAGTCGTTCTGCCGATCGTAGATATTCTGCCTGAAGAAGTCCGAGCCGACGTTTGAGATCGCCGAGTGATCGTCCATTTGTTTCCCGCCGGTGAACGCCAGTAGGAAGCTGAGCCCATGATGGAAGCGCTTCTCCGCCTTCAATTGGAACGAGTGATAGATCGAATTCGAGCCGATGCGGAATAAGTCGCCGACTACGGTGAACTGGGGAAACGATCTCAACAGGAAAGATTGCGGCACCGTCGCATTCGATAATGGGCCGGTCTTGATGAATCCGAAGAACGGATTCTTCACCGACGTGAGCAATGCGTTTCCAAGCCCAAGCTGGTCGACTGTCAGTTGATTTAAATTGAAGTCAACGTCCACGGCCTCCGTGAGCTTCAGTCCGCGGCTTGCAACGTAGGCAGCCTCAATCAGGATGCCGGCTGGAAGCTGGTACTCGAGGCTGTAGTTCCAATTCAGTGTGTACGGATTGACTGAGGGGCCGATCGTCGTCGCGACGGAAGTGCCAATGCCGGTCAGCAATCCCTGCGCGTTGCCGGTGACGGCGGTGAAGCCCTTGGGGAACGGATTCTTCAGATAGTCGTTCGGCGTCTCCGGAGTGGTACCGGCCTCGATCTTCTGCTCGGCCAAAAGCGTATTGCTCGGCAGCATGCTCATGGCGATACTCCGATATGCGAAAGATACTGGCTGCCGGTGCCCTGTGCCTCTTTGCG
>JBDTTK010000591.1:0-3482 GCA_039930685.1 Bryobacteraceae bacterium
ATGGTGCGGTTGTTTCGGGCGGGTTTGCTTCCGCGTGGGAAGGCGGGGCGCAAGCTGGAGGAGCGGACGGCGGTTGCGGCGGGGTTGTTTGTTGCCGGGATGGAAGAGTATGCGACTCGGCGCTCTGGCGTTTCCTTGCCTTCGTTGCGTTTGTATCAGCGGACGCTTTGGCAGCGGATCTACTGCGAGGTACTTCCTGGAGTCGAGCGCATGGACAAGCTGACGTGGCAGTACCGGACGGGCACTCTCAGACGAAACGTGAAAGCGTACCTGCGGCGGCAGGGGTGTAAATGGTCTCGCGGGATTGCCGAAGAATTGGTGTCTACAATCGACTAGGGTTCGTAGGCACGGAATGGACGCGGACTGGACGCGCGTAGGCACGGAATGGACGCGCGGACTGGACGGAAGCGACTGCCCTGCCAGGATTTTCCAGAAACCAAGCGATCTGTAAGGTCAGGATGCACGCTTCTTGGGCGGGTGTTCGCAGCCCCTTTTTGGCGTTTGAAACGGGATAGATTCCGTACGCCCTGCTTCCGTCTGGAAGCCTGATACACGTCCACCACCCTCATCGCTGGAAGTTGCAGCTTGGCGGCGACGGCCCTCCACGATGGTCCGTCCTGCTCGCGGAGCCGCACGACATCCTCTCGCCGCCATACGAGCTTTTGTCAGCCAGCGGCGGAGCTGGACCCAGTCCCGCAGGTAGGGCCCTGCAGGTAGGCCTTTCTCCTGCCGATCAACGGGTATATGCTGGTCGGCGCGAATTCCGGGTCGAGTTCGGTGAGCGACGCGGGTGATGCCGAGGAGGTAAACATGAAGGTTGTGATACCCAGTCCAAGTCTCCCGCTGATGGTGCTCGTGATCTTGTTGGATCTCCCGCTGTTGAGACCACGGGCGGAAGCCGGCCAGGATCAGCAGGGTCAAAACGACAGAGTCGCTGCTCCCATGCAGCATGGTCAACCGCAGTGTGAAAGCCCTTCCCCAACCTAACGATCGCAAAATAATCGAGTGACCTGCATTGAGAGTCCAGGATTGCATCGGGCTGGATGCCGAGGAAGGCGCGCCTGACGTTCCAGCGAATCAGGCAGCGCCGTTGATCGCAACCGGCCGCCGAAACAGAAAGAAGTGATGGCCGCACAGGTCGCAGCGGTATGGATGGAACAACCACTGGAATGCCTTCTCCAGGGAGTTCCGCACACCAACGCTCCGATAGTCGATGGAACGGCAGTACGGGCACCGCGCGGCAAACAGATTGCCGAGCACGGCCTAGGCGTCGACTTTCGCCGAACTGTGCGACGCCGGACCGGCCTGATTGCGGACGGACGGCGCGGAATAGTTGGCGTTGGTACCGCCCCGTCGGGCGTCGACCGCGCGGCTCGCCTCGCGGGCGGCTTCAATCTGCTCCTGAGTCCTGACGTCGGGCTCGGACAGCTTCACCTTCTCCCTCGCGCGAGCCACTTGGCGCTTGTGCCGTTTTTGCAATCGCTTGTCCATAAGTAATCCTCTCGAGCTGAGCGGCACTGATGCCGCGCAAGCTCTATCCACAACCCTCGCAGATTTTCACGCCGGGAACCAGCACCGCTCGGTGCCGCCATCCTCCGGGAACGCGAACGTTACGGCGCTTTAGTCAGCGCCTCGAGCGCTTTCCGGTAGGCCTCCCGCAATTCCCGCCTGGCATCCTCAGGAACAATCGTTCGCGGACCGGAGGCCTCCCGGCATAGCGCGACCGCATGCCGAAGGCTTTCTACAAACTCGACGCATGGAGCACAATCCACCAGATGCTCTTCCATCCTGGTGCACTCTTCCACGGACAAGTCCCCATCCAGGTACTGGGACAACAAGGCGAAGTAACCTTTGCAATCATCCATGCGACTTCTCCTGCGCCCGCAGATACTGGTCCAGATCCTTTCGCACCGCGAGGCGCGCCCGATGCAACCTGGTCTTCACCACGTCCTCGGAGAGATCCAGGATCTCCGCGGTGTCCTCAGTCGACAGTCCCTCCACGTCTCGTAAAAGAAGTATCGGCCGGTAAATCTCGGGAAGCCTCCGGATCGAGCCATCCAATTCCTTCTTCAGTTCGACGCGCAAGGCTTCGTCCTCGGGAAGGGCGCGCCAGTCCGCGATCTCGATCCGGTGCGTTTCGCCGTCCCGCGTCGGCATCAGTTCGTCGAGCGAGAGCTCATGAACAGGCGCGAATACGCTTTTCCGCCGTTTCGTCAGGCACGCGTTCTTTGCGATCCGGAACACCCAGGCCTTAAGGCGGTCCGGCTCGCGGAGTTGACCCAGGTGGGTGAAAACCTGCATCAGTGTATCCTGCGCTACTTCTTCGGCGTCATCCGGCTGACCGCACATCACGAAACTGTAGTTGTAAATCTTCGGCCGGTACAGATCGACAAAGCGATCAAATGCCGTCATGTCGCCGGCCAGGAGCCGGCGGCCGAGTTCTGTATCGCTGTCGGGAGAGGGCGCCACCGGACATCATTCTATCCACTAACGATGCGCACGCTCTCAAAACGTGACAGGTAATGGAACACATTTCTTTTGTCACTAATCGGGCGACTGTGTATCTCTCCAAAGGAGACATGAAACTCAAAAGCCTTTTGATGCTGTGGTCCGTATCCTGCTTTGGGCAGCAGGCGTTGTCTGTTCAGGATGCCGTCAGCGCGGCATTGCAGCACAATCCCGCAATCCAGGCCAGCGGAGCAGCCATCCGCGCGGCTTCGGAGCGCGCCAAGGGAGCCTCAGCAGGCTACCTTCCCAAATTGAACTACTCGGAGTCATGGACCCGCAGCGACAACCCCGTGTTTGTCTTTAGTTCCCTACTGACGCAGCACCAATTCTCCGAAACGAACTTCCAGATCGGCCCGCTGAACCGGCCTGCGTTCCTCAACAATTTTCAATCGGTTGTTTCCGTGGACCAATCCGTCTACGACGGCGGGGCGACGCGCGCGGCGGTCAAGGCGGCGGCCGCGGCCGGCGATATGGCGTCGGAAAGCGACCAGCAGACTCGCCTTCGCCTCGCCCTTCGCGTCACTCAGGCGTATTACGACGCGCTGCTCGCCGCCGAAGGCAGGACCGTAGCTGCCGCCGCCGTTCGGTCCGCCGACGCGGATCTGGCGCGCGCCGAGTCCGTCCGGAATGCCGGAATGTCCACTGACGCCGACGTTCTCTCGATTCGTGTCCACCTCGCGCAAATGAGAGAGCAGGAAATCCGCCGGAAGCTTGAGGCGGAAATGACGCTGGCATCGCTGAACGAGGCGATCGGCCTGCCCCTCGATACCCGGCACGTGCTGACGACGAAGCTGTCGCCCATAACGCTTCCCGCGGGATCGCTCGATGGATACGAAGCCCGCGCCATCGAGGCGCGCCCGGAACTCAAGCAGGCGCGCAGCGGCACCCGGATCGCGGACGCGCAAACGGAGGCCGCCAAAGCGGCGATAGCGATGCCGCTTAGTTGTTCTTCTTTTTGTGTGATTAGGATTTCA
>JBDTTK010000592.1:0-3479 GCA_039930685.1 Bryobacteraceae bacterium
TGCTAATTCGCGGGCGCAGCCGGCGCCGTTCCCGCACCGCCACCCACTGGAGGAGCGGGCGCGGGCTTGATCTGCTGCTCTTCCGCCCGCTTCTCCAGGTGTTCCTTCATCTGGAGCCACGGCACGCCTTCCGACAGCCAATTCGGCGCGGGCTTGTCCATCAAGTGGTAGTCGAAGTATTCCTTCATGCGGACCGCATAGTCCTTCATGTTCTTCGGCTCCCGCAGCCCGTGATTCTCACCCTTGTACTCGAGCATCACTACCGGCTTCTCCAACCGGCGAAGCGTGTTGAAGTACTCGATACCCTGCGTGAAGTCGACCGCGCCGTCTTTGTCGTTGTGCAAGATCATCAGCGGCGTGTGGACGTTCTTCGCGTGGTACACCGGCGAATTGCGGATGTACGCCTCTGGAATCTCCCAATACCCCGCCGTAAAGCGTCCCTGGCTCGATTCGAAAATCGGCTGGTTAGCGGATCCCGTGTTCCAGTAGATCGAGCTATACATGCTGACCATATCGGTCAACGGAGCGCCGGCGACCGCGGCTTTAAAGATGTCCGTCTGCGTCACCATGAACGCAGTCTGATATCCGCCCCAGGAGTGCCCATGCAATCCGACTTTCTTGGGATCGACGATACCTGTCGCGACCGCCGCCTTCACCGCCGGTTCCAGGCACCAGACCGCCGACATGCCCGGATCGTTCACCTTGTATGTGATGTCAGGCGTCAGCACGGCATAGCCGCTGCTGGTGTAGACGCTACGATTGAATCCGCCACCGGTCGAAGGATTGGCAAACGTATTCGCGCCCTGCGACAGCTTCTCGTAGATGTAAACGACGGTAGGGTACTTCTTCCCGGGTTCGTAGCCGGCCGGCAGATAGAGCGCGCCCTGCAGCTTGTCGCCCTTGGCGCTGACGTAGTCGATGATCTTCACGCCTTTGGTCCACAGCAATTCCCTCTGCTGCGGATTCGCATCTGTAATTTTGTGTCCGCCCGTCAGCGACGCGGATGCCGCCACCCAATCCGGGTACTCTTCCGGCGTTTCGCGCGTGTACAGCCAAACGTCGGCGCTCTTCGCCTTCTTCAGCCCGCCGAATGCCGCGTCGCCGGCGATCAACGTGTGAGCGCCGGGCTTTGCCGGATCGACTCGCACGAATCCACCTTTCTTCGTGTACTCGCCCAGGCTCGAGAAGTATTGCGGCTCCGAAAGGTCGATCGCCCGCTCTTCGGGATCGATGCGATAACGCTGCTGATAGCGGATGCTGTCCTTCTTTCCGTTACCGGTCAGATTCACAGCCTTGCCGCCGCTTGCGCTGATCTTCCAGATGTCCCAGTTGTCGCTAACAAGCATCGCGTCCGAACCCTTGGCCCAGCCCATGAAGCGCGTCGGCGGCTTCACGACATTGTGATCGTCTTCGGTGTTGATAAAGCTGACCGGCGCGTCTTTGGAAACGTTCTTGACCGTGCCCGAAGCAATGTCGAACGCATAGAAGTGGCCGTCCTCATACCAGGCCAGCTTGGTGCCCTCGGGGGATGCGCCGTAGAAGTAAGTTACCTTTTGCTTGGCAAGTTTCTTGTCGCCCGTCTTCAGATCGAACGTGTAGATATCGGAGTAGCGGCGACCGTCGAGATTGCCCATGCGCTCGTACTGATTGCGGTCGACGCCGACCGCGTAGGCCTGCTCCGGAGCCAGGGTCACGTCGCGGACGCTTTCGTCCGCAAGTCGCACGAACTTCTTATCCGCGACCCGGTACAGCGAAAGATAGCTGAACGTCTTGTCGCGCGGCTCTTCCACCTGCTGCTGCGACGGTAGCCGCTTGTCCTTCCAGTGCCAGAGGATCAGCGTTGCGCTGTCCGGAGTGTCCTTCGCGGCAGCCGGACCCGCTGCTGGGCCTTTCTTCTCGTCCTCTTTTTTCGCCTTGATCTCGTGCACGCCGAACGCGATCGCCGACAGATCTTCCATCCAGAACGGCTTGCGATCCGGGCTGACGGTCATGAGCTTGGGAAATCCGGATTCCTTCTTCGGATCGAACATCGCTTTCTCAATCTTGCCGTCGAGGTTCTTCCAGCCCAGCACGGTATACAGCTTGTCCTCGTACCCTTTGTCCTCGACGCCCTTCAGCGCGGCCAGCGCACCGCCCTCGCGGGTCCAATTGAGGCTCTTATAGTTCGCCTTGCCGCTATCGAGAATCGTAACCGCGCCGTTCGCCATGTTCCGCAACTGGATGCCGTTTCCGGCCTTCTCCTGCGCGTCGACCACGTACGCAAGAAAGTCGCCTTTCTTGTCGAACGCAAACTCGCTCACGTTGCCGATATTCTGCTCATCGCCAGTGGCCAACTCGCGGAGGAGGAGATCGGAACCAGTCGCGCGCGCCGGAGCCGCCGGAGCGCCAGGGGCCGCCGCTGCAGGCGGACCACCTGCTCCCGGAGCCGCATCCGCCCCGTAGCGCTGCATCGCGATAAATCCGCCGCGTTCGCCCGAAAATGAGAACTTCCGGATCTTGTCGAACTCGGTCTTGGAGCCACTCGCCAGTTGCACCAGGACAACCTTGTCCTGCGATGGCTTGCGGTCCTTCTTATTCTTCTTGGCTTCACGCACGGTCGGATGCACGGAAAATGCGACCCACTGCGAGTCTTCCGAGAACTGGACCGGCCCGCCGCCAATCACGGGCGGCGCGAACGGATTGAAACCCGGCCCCGCGGGCAACTCGCCGACTGCGAATTTCGTTTCCTTGCCGTCTTTGATGTTCCGGACGACGACTTCACTGTCGCCTTCGTTCGGCGCAAGGATGTAGGCGAACCAGGCGCCATCATTTGACACCACCGAAGAGCGGATGCCCTTCCAGGAAAGGATGTCGGTCAACGACAGCGCATGCGGGTCGGCAGCCACCGCTCCGATCGCAGCCGTAAGAACGAGCGCGACCACAAACAGGCGGGCTGCCAGCACGGAAACAGCGTGCGTGGATTTCATCTGGGATCTCCTTGCCAAAACCACGAAAAGAATAAGGGTTTCTGATTATGTGCGGATTGCGGGATCGGCGTCAACGGCGTCAAAGCAACCGGTCGCTTCAAACACCTGGGACACTGGACGGATGGCCATCGCTGCCCGGGCGCTCGCGGTTTGGCTTATCCTCATCCTGGCGGAGTCGATCCATGGCGTCCTGCGAACTCTGCTCCTCGCGCCACGCGTCGGCGACTTCGCCGCACGCCAGATTGGGGTCCTCACCGGATCGCTCCTCATCTTGGGAATCAGTTGGCTGTTCGTTCGCTGGATCGGAGCAACCGGATCCCGGCAACTGCTCGCCGTCGGAGCGCTCTGGCTCGTCCTGACGCTTTCTTTTGAACTCGGCGCCGGTCACTGGGCCTTTGGCCGGTCCTGGGCGTCACTCGGCCAAGACTACGACCTCCCGCACGGCGGACTGCTTCCGCTCGGGCTGCTCTTTCTGACCCTCTCGCCGCTTCTCGCGGCGCGGATTCGTTCGCA
>JBDTTK010000593.1:0-3470 GCA_039930685.1 Bryobacteraceae bacterium
TCGACGGATTGCGCCGGAGCAAGAGCCGCCGGCCGGGTTCCTACATCGGTGGTGTTCGGGTTATGGCAGAGCACACATTGCTCAATTTGATTCCGGTTTCCGCCATGCAGGCTCAAAGAGGTGTGGCACGTGTTGCATTTGGCAATGTCTACGATTTTTCGCCGCGCAGCTAGCGGAGTTCCGCCGACCGCGAAGGAAATCGTCGTGTTGGCGCCGGCATCGCGTACCAGCATCTCTTTCTTAGTGCCGGGAAGAAGCGTGACGTTCCTATAGCCTTCGGCGCCGATGGTAAAGGTTCCTTTTGCGTCGGCTGCGAGAGCGTTGGCGAAGGTCCATGAGTAGGTGCCGTTCGACCCGGTCGCCTTTCGGGCATCTTCGCTGACGTAGCTCGCGTAATCTGCCGTCGGACCAGCCAGAACCAGCGCGAAGCGGGTCATCTCGCTGGGCAGGATCGGCTTGCCGGCTTTGTCCTTCAACGTGAAGGTCACTGTCGGCTTTTTGCCGGCGGTTCCGTCATCGACCTTGACCATCCCGAAGACGGTACCCGGCAGGTCGCGGGATTTCTCCGGAATCGTGTGCGCGCCGAGGATGGAGGCGTCGAACTCCAACTCGCCTTGCGGGATATGGCATTGCGAGCATTGATTGTCTGAAACTTGCGGCAGGTCCACATGGTTCTCGCCGGTGGCGAAGTTCACGTTGTCGTGGCAGGCGCCACACGCCGCGCGGTTCGCTTTGTACCAGGCGTCCTGCTGCACCAACTTCACTTGGCCGGTGAGCGCAACGTGGCAGATGGCGCAATTCCGGACATCGGTTGGCGATGTGACGGTCGAGTAGTCGTTCACGCTGTTGTTGAAGCCGATGATCTGATATTTGCCGCCGGCGACCACGCTCGGCAGACTGGAACCCCGGTGAATCTTGTGGACCATGACGGGGAAATCGATCGTGTTGCCGGTATCCGGATCCTTGCTTTGCGGATTGTGGCAGAGCACGCAAAGCTCAACGCTCTTGCGAGCACCGCCGTGCGCGCTCAGCGGATCGTGGCACTGATTGCAATTCGCCGTGTTCACGACCGCGCGAGTCACCGTCACAGCCCCGCCGGACGGCACAAAGTTGTAAACGGCATCCGAATACTGCGTTCCGAGATCGAATTCCGATAGATTCCGAGAGGAATACGCCCCGACCGTGTGGGTCGCCTTCGGATCGTCGGTGGCCGGTAGCTTGGTCTTGAAGTTGTACCAGTATTCGCCGTCGGCGACCTTTTCATAGGTTCCGCCTGAATCGGTTCCGCCCTGTGTCGCTGACGTATTTGTAATCGGGCTGGTCTGAACTCGCGTCGTCAGATTGACGTACTGCGTCTGGCCGGCTGGGATGTAGGCAGCCATGAAACTGGTTGACACCGAGCCGGGCGTTACAATTCCGTCACGATCGAGCGGCAGTCCTTTCGGATCGGTGAGCGTGAAGTGCGCGCGCAGCGAGCCGTCCGCCTTGACTTCTGTTCCAACGATCTTTAAGACCAAACCCGGCCGTACGAAACTGACGGTCTTCGGGTCAGCAAAAAATGCCTTGTCCCGTGTTGTGAAAACCTGCTCCCGCTGTGCATATCCGAGCAGCGCTGTCAGAAGCACGGCGCCAAATGCGACACGGCGAAGTAGCTTACCCGCCTTCAAATGTTTTCGCATGGTGCCTCCTGCTCGGACCAGCGTGCATTTTCGCAGCCGCAGTCGCTCAAATCAGAAGTTACTTCTATTCAATGAGATACATCACAGATAGCAACTGCCGAATGGGGCAATTGCCGACGCAGTTGGGGCAAACGACGCTATTCGGTCGCGGTGGCCAAATCCGGTCGTGCTTGCGAGGGTAGAGTCAATGCTTTTGGGCAGACGCAAGCTCGCCTGCTTGTGGAACGGTTTGAATGGATTGAAATGGGAAGGCGATGGGGCGGCTAACGGGGCTCGAACCCGTGACATCCGGAACCACAATCCGGCGCTCTACCGGCTGAGCTATAGCCGCCGTACCCTCTCTACTTTACCGCAGCCAATTGGCAAATGCAGTAATGACCAGCGAGTTCGTGAAGTCGATGAGGAACGCACCGACGATGGGGACGACGAGGAAGGAGCGGGGCGCGAGGCCGTAGCGCTCTTCCAACTCCCTCATACCGGCCACAGCGTTGGCCGTGGTGCCAAGCATGTACCCGGCGAATCCGGCGGTCATGACGGCCGCTTCGTAATCGCGGCCCATCACGCGGTAGACGAGCCACAGGCACATGACCCACACGAGAACGGTTTGAGCAAGCAGCATTCCGATGAGGGGTAGCGCGAGGTTGGCAAGTTCCCACAGCTTCAACGTCATCAGCGCCATCACGATGAAGATCTGCAGTGAGACGCTGCCGAGAGTCTGCAAGTGCACCTGAGCCGGACGCGCCAATCTCGCGTTGACAATCACGGCCCCGACGACCATGGATCCGATGTAGCCCGGGAGCACGATCCCCGTGCGTTCGACGGCGGCGCTGACCAAGGAGCCGAGGCCCATGGCAATGGCGGTCGTGATGACTGCTCCCATGAGCGTTCCGGATTCTGCTTCCGGAGTTGCATTGGTAGGCTTCGCGCTTGGATCCGGCGTGAGGCCGTGCCGTTTGATAAGCAGGCCTCCGATCAGGCCGCAAAATAATCCCGCGGCGACGATCCCGAAGGTCGCCGACGCCACGCCGATGGTAGCGGCGCCGGGTACGCCGAGCTTCTCAAAGGTGGAGCCGAAGGCGAGGGACGTCGCGGGTCCGCCGGCGAGGGCGACCGCGCTGGACATCACGCCCACCAGAGGATTGATGCCGAATGCTTTCGCGAGTGCGATGCCGAGGATGCTTTGCAGGACGGCGCCTGCCGTCGACAATGCCAAGAGCAAAAGCACCTGAATGCCGCCAAGCTTGACCAGGGTCCAGCGCGCGCCGAGGCCGACGGTCGTGAAGAACACGATCATGAGCAGGTCGCGGAGGACGGTGTCGATCTCGAAATTCACCCAGCGGTCGCGGAGCGCGTACGCGATCAGCGCGTAGACCATTCCGCCGCAGATCGGGGCCGGAATCAGCCAGCGTTCGAGGATGGGGATCCGGCGGCGGAGCCATTCGCCCATGGCGACTCCGAAGCAGCCGAGGGCGAGGACGTGGACGGCGGTTAGCTTGACGAGGGCGGGAGAGATGCTATTTCTCCTGCGCGCAATTGCTCTGGGTCAGCGTCCCGGAGAAGCGCTCTGCAATGGAGCTGTACGTGATTTCGTAGGAATCCAAACAGCCACCGCGACCGGAGTACTCAATGGAGTATTTCCATTTACCGGGCGCTTTGGGTTTCTCGTGGAATAGATAATCGGGCCACATCTCGATGCGATCCTCGCGGCGCAATCCGTCGAGCGTTGTCAGATCCACTGGATACTGGATGAGTTTGTCCTGCGTTCGGCTGTAGCCGAAGAGTGCAGTCCGC
>JBDTTK010000594.1:0-3460 GCA_039930685.1 Bryobacteraceae bacterium
AGAGGTTTCCTGCAATTTGGCTTCGTTCTGAACGGGGCCGGAACGACGGGCAGAACCAGCGTCAACCATACGTCGATGCCCATTTGCAAGGTTCACGGACAACCGGACAGCGGGGCTGCTGCTTGATAAACTGCTCTCATATGACCTACTACGGTGGAGCCGAACTCGCCGCGGCGTTCCGCACGGTCCGCGGGAACACGATCAAGATCGCACAGGAAATTCCGGAAGATAAGTATGACTTCCGCCCTGCCGACGGAAGCCGCACCGTGGCGGAACTGCTCTCGCACATCGCCCACGGAGCCCGATTCCAGCAGGAAGTGACGTTGCCCGGCCGGTCTAATCTGGACGGCTTTGACTACATGCAGTTCGTCGGCGCCCTCATGGAGGATGTCAACAAGCCCCGCACGAAGGCGGAACTGGTGGAGCTTCTGAATACCGAAGGCGAAACGTTCGCCACCCAGCTCGAAGCCCTGACCGAGGAATTTCTGGCAGGATCATTGACGTTTCCCCCCGGCGGAAATCCGCCCTCGCGGACCCGTTTCGACATGCTCATGAGCGTCAAGGAACACGAAATGCATCATCGCGGTCAGCTGATGCTGATTCAGCGTCTGCTCGGCTTGACTCCGCACCTGACCCGCGAAAACGAAGCGCGTCGTGCTGCGATGCAGGCGCGGAAATAGGACGGCCGTCCGAAACGCACCCAAGTTGAGGACCGGGATTATCGTAGATCCAAGGCCTGTTCGAGATACGCTGGGGTTCGATTGAAAATCGGAATCTCGTGATCCACCTGCCAGCCGCCGCCCGCCTGACGCAGGACCGCCCTGCCTCGTTTGAAGTCCGCAGGTTGCTTGGCCCAGTTGACGCCCTTCGTGTGCAGGAGTTCGTGCTTTTCCGAGGTCGACTTCCCAAGCAGTTCTTTGTGCGTGAAATGCGCCGATGCCAGCATGTTCAAGCTGTTGGCCGAGGCATCCAGTTGCCGCCAGAGGAGGTACTTCTCGACCTCACTCCGCTGCGCAATCACCAGCAGCCGCGAATCGAATGCGCCCTGTGAGCCGGCGGCAAACGCCTTGTTGAATGCCGCAGTGAAGATGCTCGCTGAAACCGACACAATCTTCTGCACGTTGCCGTCGAACCAGAGCGCGGCGTCGGCGGGTTCGGTATCGGTCAGCACGAACGAATATTCGTCGCTCTGCCCATAGGCGAACCGGCATCCGATCATCTCGCTTGCGAGTTGCAGGGCCGCTTCATCCAGCGCGTCGGCCAGGCGGCGGCTGTAGGGGCGTTCCAGGTCCTTCGTGAATTGATGGAATGCGCGCCCGTCGATGCGCACGATGACGTGGGTCCGCCGCGGCACATACAGCCGCAGGGCGTCCTCGTAATCACGCTTCATCTGTTGGCCGAGTTCGTCCTTCATCCGGTGCTCAACCTCGATTGTTGCAGAGCGGTAGAAGAGAGTGTGGCAAACTCAAAGCGCGTGCGAGTCGTTCTGGATACCAATGTGCTGATTTCCGCTGCCCTCAAGCCAGCCGGACTGGAAGCCGCCGTGGTCAACGCTGTCCTCGAGAACGCACTGGAGGCGTGGGTCACCGACCAGGTCTGGACCGAATACGAAGAGGTGTTGGCCAGGCCCAAGTTTGCCGCCGTCCGCGCCGAGTCGCGCCGCATTCTCGAAGCGTTGGACAAGCGAGTGCGACGGACAGTCGCGGTAACCGCGTCGACCGTCGCCGTCGACGAAGATGACAACCGATTCCTCGAATGCGCCGAAGCCGCGCAGGCGCATTTCCTCGTTACCGGCAACCTGCGGCATTACCCGGCGGAGTCAGGCCCAACCCGCATGGTCAACGCCCGCGGCTTGTTCGACGCCGGAATCCCGGTGACGAATTCCATCCCGCCGGATTCCTAGCCGATTTGTGTCTTGCTGCTGGCTACTCGAATCGCAATGTCCTGCTCCGTCCGAGGGAGCATCGAAGCCGATCGCGCGCCTGTCACCGGCCCGTCTCTTCAAGCGAGAATTGAAGCTTGCCGTCGCGTGCCGCCATTCCTGCTTTGGTGCCGCCGTCCCGTCATCCAATGACCGCACGAACCTTATTGCTCACAGCCGTTACGATGAGCTTCTTCGCCGCAAACTCTTTGCTGGCCCGTTTGGCCTTGCGGGGCGGGGAAATCGATGGAGCAACTTTTACCGCGGTCCGGATCGGCGCAGGTGCGGTCGCGCTCGCGATCCTGGTGGCGTTCCGGCGACAAGGCATCGGTGCCATCCGAGGGAACGGTTCGCTTCGCGCGGCATTTGCTCTCTTCTCGTACGCGATCGCATTCTCGTTCGCCTACACCGCGCTCAGCGCCGGAACCGGAGCGCTGGTATTATTCGGCGCCGTACAGATTACGATGCTCGGCGTGGGGATCGCGCGAGGCGAACGGCCGCCACCGGCTGAGTGGCTGGGCCTCGCGTTCGCATTAGGCGGCCTGGCGTATCTGGTGTCGCCGGGCCTGACTGCGCCGTCTCCCGGCGGGGTCGCACTAATGGCCGCGTCCGGAATTGCGTGGGGATACTATTCGCTGGCGGCCAAGGGCGTCCAGTCTCCGATCGCGGCGACTGCGGGGAATTTTGTGCGTGCTGCTCCGATGGCGGGCGCCGCTCTTCTCATTCTCTGGATGTCCGGACGCACACAGACGAGCGCGAGCGGACTCGCTCTGGCCACCGTATCCGGCGCCGTCACATCCGGACTCGGATACGTGCTCTGGTACCTGGCCCTCGAGCGCCTGCCGTCCAGCCGGGCGGCTATTGTGCAACTCACCGTTCCGGTCATTGCAGCAGTGGCCGGCGTAGTCCTTCTCGGCGAACCGCCGACGTTCCGGCTCCTGTTTGCCGCCATGGCGATTTTGGGCGGTGTCGCGTTGGCGCTTTTGTCCAAGCAGCGGGGCGTTCCGGCGAAGGATGGATAGCGACGTCGGGTTAAGGCGTGTTGCTCGCGACAGCGGCTTCGGAGAGCTTACGGTCTATCGCTCCATCGGAGAGGTGAACTCGTGGGAGACCATGGCCAGCTTCAACCCCGGCCGGAGACTCCGCTCCTGGGGCAGATACCTGCATACCTGCGAGGCCCTCGGCGTGGGTGGCTTCCTTCGAGTCCGGACTTTGATTTGGGGCGCGCAGATCTAAGGGAAGAACGCGGGTGTATAAGTTGCGGAAGGGGAGAAGGGAAAGGAAAGGAAAGGATGGTGGGCCCGACAGAACTCGAATCTGTGACCTCCTGCGTGTCAAGCAGGGATCGCCTATCCGCAAGCATTTAAGTTGAACGACTTACGTTGACGCAAATCTGAGAATGTGGGCTGAAAATGCTCGCATTTGACACTAACTTTGACACTAACCGGCTTGCGGGATGGCTCCCCACGGCCGGGCATGTCGGGATTCAGAATACGTACACAATCCAGGCGGTCCGTTGGATCACCGCCGGAATGGCCC
>JBDTTK010000595.1:0-3450 GCA_039930685.1 Bryobacteraceae bacterium
GCCGCCATCGAGAAGGTTTCGGTGATTTGTGTACGCTCGACCCCACGAGCGGCCAGCGAATCCAGTTCCTTGAGTTGGTCGTCATTCGGCTGGACGAACATGCGCGCCGACATGTCGGCGGCCATCAGTGTCCGCGCTTCGCGGAGGAGCATTCCGCGAAACGCCTCCGAGAAGCCTCGGACGCCCGCAACGCATCCTACACCCGCGGCGACGGCGATAACCACGAACAGGAACTTCGCCATCGACGACCGGGTTTCGCGGAGCGCAATTTTGCCCGCGGTCTGGAACGTCATGCCTCGCGGCCTTCCGATGAAACCGCTTCGCGCACTTCGTCGCTGACCACCTGCCCGTCGCGAAGGGTGATGATGCGGTCGGCGTGTTTGGCCAGCGCCTGGTCGTGCGTTACCAGGATCAGCGTCGTCCCCTCGCGGCGATTGAGCGAGATCAGAAGATCGAGGACGTGCTGCCCATTGGCGGAGTCGAGATTGCCGGTGGGCTCGTCCGCCATCAGGATAGGCGGCCGGACCATGAAAGCGCGCGCGAGCGCGACGCGCTGCTGCTCGCCGCCTGAGAGTTGGACGGGGTAGTGGTCCATGCGGCCGTCGAGGCCGACACTGCGGAGCAGCTCTTGCGCGCGGCCGAGGCCCTCGCGCGTGCCGCCTCCGGCGAGTTCAAACGGCAAGAGGACGTTCTCCTCAGCGGTGAGCGTCGGCAGCAGTTGGTAGGACTGAAACACGAAGCCGATCTTCTGGCCGCGCACCTTCGCAAGGTCGTCCTCGCGCAGTCCCGTAATGTCGACGCCGTCAAGTATGACGTTGCCCGAGGTCGGCGCATCCAACCCGGCGAGCAGCCCGAGGAGCGTGCTCTTGCCGCTACCCGACTGGCCCATGATGGCGACAAACTGGCCTTTGGGAATTTCGAAGTCGATGCCGCGGAGGATATCAACGCGGTGCGTTCCTGTGTCGATCGATTTGGTGAGGGACGAAACTTGAACTATGGAAGCTGGAGACGGCATCTGTTCTTATGATGGTTACGTAATGGCTTTCATCTCCATATTTGCACGCGCGGCACCGGTCGTTCTGGTTTCTTTTGCACTGGCCTCCTGCGGAGGTGAATCCACGAAGGCGCCGGCGAAGCCGGAAGCGGAACGAAAACCCGCGAGTTCGCTCAATCCGAATCCGGGCGCGGCGCTTCCGCCGGCGGAGCCGAACGACCATCGAAAGCTATTTATCGCGTTTGGCGACAGCCTGACCGCGGGCTACGGCGTCGAGCCCGGCAAGAGCTATCCGGACGATTTGCAGAAGCTGATCGACGCGGATCAACCGGGAACATGGCGGATCCTGAATGCGGGCATCAGCGGGGAGACGACGTCGGGTGGGCTCAATCGGGTCGACTCGATCGTGTCTCAAAAGCCGGCGGTGGTGCTGCTCGAATTGGGCGGCAACGATGGATTGCGGGGCGTACCGCTGTCGTCAACGCGCGGCAACATGGAGGCGATGATTCAGGCGTTGCTGGCTTCCGGAGCAAAAGTGATGCTGGCTGGGATGACGCTGCCGCCAAACTACGGACCGGACTACATTCACGAATTTGAGGGAATCTACAAGGATCTCGCGGCAAAGTACAAGCTGCCGCTGATTCCGTTCCTACTCGTCAACGTCGCGACGGTTCCCGGTCTGATGCAGGGTGACGGCATCCATCCGACCGCCGCTGGACAGGCGATCGTCGCGAAAACCGTCTATCGCTTCGCGAAGCCGCTGTTGCGCTAATCGACCCTGCTCCGCGCGCTGCAATTTACGACGGAGCAGTCCCATCGCGCCAAGCCCGCCGATCAGCATCGTGACCGTTCCCGGTTCGGGAATGTCGCTATCGGTTCCGCCGCCGACCTGATCGATCCGGAGTACCAAATCCTGGAAGTCGCCGTAGCCCTCCTTACCGCAGTAGCCCCCGCCTGGCATTCCAGCGCAGGCCGACTGGTAGAAGGCATCTTCGACTCCCATCAGATAGTGCGAGCCACCCAAGGCGTCGTCATGCAGAAGCGCGAAATGCTGGTGCCCGGGGCCTTCTGGGCCCTGGGGGATGCCATAGGAGCCACCGAAGTAATTGTTCCGGCTCGTCTCGGTGTACGCGGTCCATCCTGCTCCCCAACCCGAGGTGTTGAGATACCGGACATAGAATCCGAAGGTGGCCGTCGGCTGGAAGTTCACGTTGGTTCCGTCGGCGGTAGCTGTCGTGACCAGAGCGTGAACCTGGGGTGATCCCGCTTCCGAGGCGTCATACCAGCCGAATTCCAGCGAATTCCCAGTCAAGGCGAGCAGCAGCGTCACACGGTACATCGAACCCGTCGAATTGAAGAAGTAATCGCCCGGAGCGTCGCTCGGGTTATTCTTAGCGAGCAGGCTCAAGTCGTTATAGGAGCTTCCCGGCGAGCGCGGATCGCCGGCGAAACCGCCGGTTCCCTGCAGGAAATTGCCCAGATCCAACGGCAGCCCGCCGGGCGCCGCATCAAGACTTGGATTGACGAAGAAGGGAGTTACGCCCGACGCGCCAAGATTCTGAAATGTCGATCCCGGCGCAGCACTAACGGTGTCGGCGAGCGAGACACCGGTGCCCGCGAGGATCAATGCGACAAGCGCTTTGAACATGATCCCTCCGCTTGGATGGGCTTTCGATTGTCTGATATGCTGCACAGCTTGTCCAGACCTACAGGATCTCACTGCTGCAGTCGCTCTCTCCACTAATTGAATACGTGAAAGATCGACTTTGTACTATAGATCACCGGTACTGGACCCAGGACTAGGCAATACTAGGACCAGTACTAATTCATTCCCACTGTTCAGTCGTCCTATGCGGTTTGTTATTCAATTCCTTCTCATCGCCCAAATCCTTTCGGCCAGGGTCCACTTCGTCCGGGACGTGAAGCCGATCCTCGAAAACCATTGCGTCCGCTGCCATGGCTCAGGCAGCGCGATGCGCGGTCTCCGGTTAGACCGGCGCGAACGCGCCTGGATGGCGATCGTGAAGAAAAAACCGGAAGATAGCCGTATCTATCTGGCGTCCAAGAGCGGATCCATGCCGCCCGGCGACCAGAAGCTAACCACGAAAGAATTAAGGACGCTCCGGCAATGGATTCTCGAAGGCGCCAAGTGGCCCAAAGGCTTGGAATTGGAAGGCAAGAACCCCTTCCTGAAGTGAACGGAGATCTTTAAACTCCCTTACCAAACAGCCGCCGATTTCGCCGCGATTCTGTGGTAACGTATTGACACTTATCGGTGTTGCGGTCAACATCGGCCAAAACCGTTCGCAAAAACATTCATCATCCTTGGGGGATGCCCATGAAGTCTGTCCTCGCCGCCGGATTCCTGTCAGGTCTACTAGCCACGGCCGCCAACGCGGCGCCCGGTTCGGTCACGTTTACCAAAGACGTCCTTCCGATCCTCCAGAAGAACTGCC
>JBDTTK010000596.1:0-3442 GCA_039930685.1 Bryobacteraceae bacterium
GCTGCGCTCGATCCAGACGGCCCACGAGCGGTAGCTTTCGACCGAGGTGCCGCTGACGATCGTTCCGTCGTCCATGACCAAAGGCTTTGCCCGAATCGGACCGTACAAACCCGCGGGCAGATGCTCGGGCTTCGACCAGGTCTTGCCATCGTCCGTGCTGTACATCCGTCCCGCGGTCCAGTTGTCGGGATGCGGTCCAAACTTGTAATACAGCCAAAGCCGCCCGTCTTTGGTGTGAAACAAAACCGGGTTGTAACTCGGAATATTCGGCTCGCGGACCAGTTCGACAGGCGCCGACCACCCGGCCTTCGTCCGCCGCGACCCGTAAATCGCGACATCTGGATTCCCTTCGGCGGATCCGCCGAACCACGACGCCATCAGATCCCCGTTGCGGAGTTCCACGACCGTCGACGCGTGCGACGACGCGAACGGCGCCGTTTCAAAGATGAACTCAGCAGTCGGAGCCGCGTTCGCCATTCCGATGACTCCTAGCAACGCTGTCAGCCATTTCATGGCGGCTATGATCTCGAACGCCGGAGGCGAAGCGCAACCACGCGTCGAATCACGATCTAGACCAGCAAACTGCGGATCTGCACCTGCGCCCTCCGGTAGCCTTTGGCGGCGGCGAGGTTGTGAATGTCGAAGATAAACTCTTGCCTGAGCGGGTTTGGGTTATTCGAGGCCTTGATCGCGACGTCGAGGGCTGCACGGGCACCCGCAAACTCGGCATCGTTCGTGAAGTCAAACTGCATGAAGTTCGAAACTGGGCCGTGGAATTCCTGGCGCTGATCGATGCTATCGCCCTGTCTCTGGAAAAAATTTTCCCTGATGCTAGCGTCAGAACTGATCTGGCGGCGGTTGTCAGCCCCGTTCGGAAACGCCGCGTCGCACAGCGCCATGTAACTGATCTTCATGTCCTTGAGCATCCGCGCGACTTCGAGCGCCGTCGGGCCGCCGATACTCATCCCTACGATAATCAGAACACCCTTCGGATCGAATTTGTCCTTGACGGCTTGTGCCATCACCTCCGCCTTGCCGCCGCCAAAGAACATGAGGTGTTGGAACGGATTGTGGAGCCGTTTATATTCGTCGGTTTCAATGTCCTTGTCGAACGAGTTCGCGGAACGGACTCCAATCCCGATTTGCTCGGTGAAATCCCTCGGAACGGGCTTGCCCGTTCGGGCGGGTTGGTCATGGCCGATGACCTCGAGCAGAACATCCGTAGTTTTCGTAACAACAATGTCGTCGTTCTTGGCTTGCTGTTGGAGCAGCAGGTCAAGTCGGCGGATCGTCTGGATTCCGACGATGGGGTCGACAACGACCTGCCCGGGTCCAAGAATCTTTGGGCTGAAGGAGTTCTTGAAGTTGCGAACAGCCTGAGCGGTATCGGGACCATAAAACTGGTTCTTCCGCTCCTCGTCGGAAATCTTCACGCCGGGCGGCCGGTTCAAACCCAGAAGGGCGCTCTGGACCTTTCGGACGTGATCGCCCGAGGTGTTCGGCCTGATGTTAAAGGCGTTGTCGTTGGCGCACTTGCGTAAGCGGTCGTCGCCGGCAAAATTTCGCGAAAGTAGTTCGACCAAGGAGTTCTCCGTTCAAGTGCAGCAGTAGCGTATCATTCCACCGCCGCGGAATCCAGACAGTCCTCGCGGAGTGCATCGCGTCCCGGATGGTTACGCGCGGTTGGGGCGCTAACCGGGTCACCATCACAGAACTGACTCCGCCGTGGCATCCGCTACACTCGACGAATGCTCCTTTGCCCCGTGCGCGACTGCGGCCTCCCGCTCACGCGCGAGGACCGCCGTTGGGCGTGCCCACGGGCGCACTCCTTCGACATCGCGCGCAGCGGATACGTCAACTTGCTCCAGCCGCAGGACCGCCGGTCGAAGCAGCCCGGCGACACGCCCGCCGCGGTGGCGGCGCGCCGCCGCCTTCATGACCGCGGCGTGACCCGTCCACTGCTGGACGCGATCGCCGAGCTACTTGACGCATCGGCATCGGACGTAGTCCTCGACGCCGGCTGCGGCGACGGATTCTATCTGGGCAATCTCGCCCAACAGTCCGGATTCCAGGCGCACGGCGTGGATATCGCGATCCCTGCTGTCGACCTTGCCTCCCGCCGCTACCCGGATTGCGCCTGGATCGTCGCAAACGCCGACCGCGCCATCCCCTATGCGGACGCCTCGTTCTCCGCCGTCCTCTCCATTACGGCGCGCATGAACGCCCCGGAATTCCGGCGGGTCCTCCGCGGCGACGGACGCCTGCTCGTAGCGCTCCCTGCCCCTGAGGACTTCATCGAACTCCGCGGAGCGGGTCGCGACCGCGTCGCCCGCACGATCGACACGTTCGCCCCCGCGTTTACCCTGGTCGGGCAGAGCCGCGTTACCACCGCCGCCGATTTGGACGCCGCCGCGGTCGAAGATGTACTCGTTTCGATCTACCGTCCAATGCAGGCGAACCCCGCCCAGGCGTCGCGCATCACATTCAGCCTGGACCTTCTGCTGTTTCGCCCTGCCGCGGGCGCGACCGCGCGAACCGAATGAAAGCCACTACCTACGGCATTGCGTAAGAGAACCATAGCGGCTGCAACGGAGACACTGTGGAGAGCAAACCCTCCTATCTCGAACCGACGCAAGAAGCCGGCCGCGCATTTGTGATGCGTCAGATCGAGGGCGGCGTGGTCATGACGCGCCGGGCGCTTGAGTGGAACTACCCGTGCCGCGAAATTGGATCTTTCCGAAGGGCCAATCTGCCTGCATACTCCGGGAATGAAAGCCGCCCTTCTTGCACTCATCCTTACGCTCTCGGCATCCGCCGAATCGTCGTTCGACGATGCGGACCGCAAGGCCCTCCTCGAACATCTGGACCGCACCAACAAAGTCTTCAATGAAGCCATCCGCGGGCTATCTTCCGAGCAGGCCAAATTCCGGACCGCTCCAAACCGCTGGTCGGTGCTCGAGATCGCCGAGCATCTGACCCTCGCCGAGGAATTCCTCTTCACGCGCGCCGCCGCTGGATTGAAGAAAGAAGTAAACGGAAAATCGCCGGCGTCCGACGCGAATGTCCTGGAAGGTTGGGGCACCCGCACCCAGAAGGTAACCGCGCCGCCAAACCTGGAGCCTTCAGGACGCTGGGCGAATCTCGCGGCCGTGCAAAAGGAATTCGACGCCCGCCGTGCGCGAACTCGTGAATTCGTCGCATCGACGCACGCCGATCTCCGGGGTCACCTGTGCTGCGGCGGCATGGAAGTCTATCAGCAGTTGCTGGGTCTCTCTGCGCACGTCCTCCGCCACGTCGATCAAATGAAAGAAGTGATGGCCGATCCGAACTTTCCGAAAAAGTAAGTTCCGCCAAATCCGGCCACCTTGCAAAAGGCCGGACAGACCTCTAGCTCCGGACGTGAGAGTCGGAACGTACCTGAATCGAGGCGCGACCGTCAGGT
>JBDTTK010000597.1:0-3436 GCA_039930685.1 Bryobacteraceae bacterium
TTCGAGACGGACCGCCGGACGGATATCGTGCTCACTGGTCGCATCAACCGAGCGGACGGCGACACCATTTACGCCGACATGTCCGGTAGCGGTATGGACGGCAGCATGCTAATCGAACTCGATCGCGACCGCGTCCGCCGCGTGGAGATGTCAGGCCAGGGCCGGAACGATTTCGAACTGCGCTGGCGCCGGTAAGTCACCCGCGAGTATTCTGTACCTTTGATCATCGGTACTGGCAAGACGGAGGAACCGCAGTCGCGGTTCCTCCGTGGTCCAGTGTTCCTCCCGCACGTTTAGCGGTCCGTGCACTTCAATACAACTTCTTCCCGATCCGAACCGGGGAACTTACGTCGCTGCCTCACATTGTTCCCGGCACGCGCGATTCTCCTTACTCGTCGCGGAGCGCGACTATTGGGTCGACTGAGGCTGCGCGACGGGCGGGAATGGCGCAGGCTAGCATGGCGACGAGCAGCAGGAGTGCCGCGACCGAGGCATAAGTGGCAGGGTCACTGGCTTCGACGCCGTAGAGGATTTTTGCTATCACCTGGCTGAACGCCAGCGCGGCGGCGGTTCCGAGGGCGAGTCCGAGCAGGACGAGCTTCATGACGCCAACGGCGACCATCCGGACGACGTCCGACGCACGGGCGCCGAGCGCCATGCGGACACCGATTTCGCGAGTGCGCTGCGAGACCGCGTGCGCGAGGACGCCGTAGATTCCGAGCGAGGCAAGGACCAGTGCGAGCACGGCGAAGCCACCCAGGAGGGCCATTTGCCGGCGGCGGTCGGCGACGTCCGAGTCGATCAGATCGTCCATGGTCCGAACATCCGTGATGGGCTGGTCTCGGTCGACGCTCCAGACGGCTTCGCGGACGGCGCCGGCAAGCGAGAGAGGCGGGGTCGCGGTGCGCACCACGAGGTCCTCGGGGATCGCCCATGATTTCGGAGTCTGCGCGACCGGCAGGTAGACGCCCGACTGGAGCGCAGGCTCGAATCCCCGCTCCCGGACTTCGGCGACGACGCCGATCACTTCGCGCCAGACGCCGCTGTGATCTGAAATCTGGATACGCCGGCCGAGTGGACTCTGATTCGCGTAGTACTGCTTCTTGAACGATTCGTTGATGACGATCACAGGCGTCGCGTTGGCGTGATCGTACGCAGAATACAGGCGTCCTTCGAGAACGCGGACGCCGAGCGTCTCGAGATAGCCCGGAGTCGAGACGCGGAGCAGCGCGTCGCTTGCGTGTTCGGGTCCGAAGGTGACTCCCTCGAGCGCGATCGTAATCGTATTGCCTTGCGTTTTGAAGGGAATGTCCGACGCGTAGGCGGCCGATTGGACGCCGGGTAGGTGGCGGACTTTCTCGATGACCGCGTCGTAGAACTGGACCCGCTTTTCGGGCTTGGCGTACTTCAGCACCGGCAGCCGGGTGTTCATCGTGAGCAGGCCGCCGCTGCGGAATCCGAGATTGAGCGCGTAGAGCGACTGGAGCGTACGGATCATGAGGCCTGCGCCGACGAGGAGCATGATCGCGAGCGCGACTTCGCCGACGACCAGCGCGTCGCGCAAGAGGCCGCGCCCGCCCGTACCACCGCGGCCGCCCTGCTTCAGGACGTCGTGCAGATCGCCGCGTCCGCTCCACAAGGCGGGTCCGGCGCCGAACAGGAGTCCGGTGGCGAGACTCAGCCCGAACGCAAACAGCATCACGCGCACATCGAGCGAGAGCGTGGCGGACGCCGTCATGGCAGGCGGCACCAGCCGCCCGGCTAGCCGGAGGCTGAAGGCGGCAAGCGCGATGCCGAGCGCTCCGCCGAGCGAGGACAGCAGGACGCTCTCGGTGATCATTTGACGGATCAGGCGTCCGCGGCCGGCTCCGAGAGCCTGGCGGACGGCGATCTCGCGTCGACGTCCGACGGCTTTCGCGAGCAGCAGATTGGCGACGTTCGCGCAGGCAATGAGGAGGACGAATCCGGCCCCGGCGAGCAGGATCCAGAGAGCGCTGCCCGCGGTTCCGGCGACTTGCTCGAGGGCCGGGACCACGGCCGTGCTGACGCCGTAGTCGGCCTCCGGATACTGTCTGGCGAGGCCGCGCGCGATGGTGTTCATGTCGGCTTTCGCCTTCTCCAGCGTGACTCCGGGTTTGAGGCGGGCGGCGACGTTCAGGTAATGCGAGGTGCGGCGGGCGGCCTCCCCGGGCGTCATGCGGTACGGAAGCCAGTACTCGACGCGCGAAGTGGGATAAAAGAAACCGGGACGGGTGACGCCGATGACGGTGGTCTGTTGGCCGTCCATTTCGATCTGGCGTCCGACGACGTTGGGGTCGGCGGCGAAGCGGCGCCGCCACAGGCCGTCGCTGAGGATGACAATCGGCTCGGCGGAGCGGGTGTCTTCCTCAGTGAACCCGCGTCCGATGGCTGGCGTGACCCCGAGGACCGGGAACATGTTGGCCGTGATCACGCGGCCGATCACACCTTCCGGCGGTCCATCGCCGGTAAGATTCGCGCTATGGCCGTGCGCACAGGCCATGTCCTCGAAGACGTGATTCTGCGCTTTCCAATCGAGGAAATTCGCGGGCGAGGGCGAGCTGCGCGCTACGCCTTCGAGTTTCGAATTCTCCCAGACGACGACAAGGCGGTCCGGGTTGCCGTAGGGCAGAGGGCGGAGCAGGACGGCGTCGACGACCGAGAAAAGGGCCGTGTTGACTCCGATGCCGAGGGCGAGCGCGAGGATGGCGACTAGAGTGAATCCAGGGTTCCGGCGGAAAAAGCGGATGGCAAAACGCAGATCGGCTGCGAGGATTTGCATAGCGGGAGGTACCCGCCGTTTGATGTTTGGTTACAACAAGCGCAGACTGGCGGAACGTGCTTCGGGTTCCCCGCAATCCACAAAGAATTCTCTTCTGGCGTCTTTGCTCAGTTCCAACCCGGTCAGTTTCCGCCCCTGGTAAGTTTCTGACCCTGGTGACAGCTCGTCATTTCACTGCGGAGGACTGCGTGGGCGCACTTCGTGTGTTGACGTGAGGATGGGGTGCTAGTTGGAGGTCAGGCGGCGCGGTTCAGGGGTGATTTCGGGTCCTTCTCGAGAGGATTTTGAGTCTGGACGGAGGGGTCTGATGCCTTTGCGGACTCGGTTTCGGTTTTGCGCAGGCCAGTTGCCGTGGTTTGCCCGGGCCGCTGCGAAACGAAGCCAGAATTTGCGGCAGGCCGTTGATTCTGCGGGCGCGGTGCTGGTTGCACTTCTCTTACGCGCTCCTCAAGACGGTGCATGTCGCGCTCGAAGCTGAGGGTTTCGCGGCGGAGTTCGCTCATTTGCGATTCGCGATCGGCGTCGTAGCGGGCGGCTTGTAAGGACGTCAGCTGGTTGTGATTTTGGATGATGAGGCGGCTGAGGCGTGCGGTGTAGCGGCTCATCAAGTCGAACTTGCGGATGTTGTCGAAGAAG
>JBDTTK010000598.1:0-3424 GCA_039930685.1 Bryobacteraceae bacterium
ATGACGTAGCGCAGAATCTCCTCGAATCGTCCGGTGAGCGCGATGAGGATGGCGCATGCGCCTTGCATCAGGATGGCGAGTACGGGTACTCGCGTTTTGGGATGAAGCCATGCGACGCTTTCGAAAAACAGGCCGTCTTTGGCCATGGCGTAGTAGAGCCGCGGTGTAGTTAGAGTGGCCTGGCTGAGGTATCCGGCAGCGGAGATGGCGATGCCGATCGCGATGAAGTCCGCGCCGCGCTGGCCGAGCGCGAGGCGCATCACGGCGGAGGCGGGAGCGACGGTGATCTGCAGATCCGGTCCGAGTACGCGAAGGCAGACGATATTGACGCCCAGGTAGAGGGCGACGACGCCGAGCACGCCAAAGATCAGGCCGCGGGGCATGGTTTTCCGGGGGTCGCGAGCCTCGCCTGAAATGAAGGTCGCGAGGTGCCATCCTCCGTAACCGAACATGACCAGTACCATAGCGGATCCAAAATCGACCGCAAAGTTCCACGCATCGACTGGCGGAGCGGCAGCGTCCGGCGGCCACCAGCGGGCGGGGGCGAGGAACCAGCCGCAGAGGATGAGTCCGCCAATCGCCGCGATCTTAATGATCATGAAGACGTTCTGGAGCGTGCTTCCAGTGCGGACGCCGAAGCAATTCGCGATGCTCAACGCTCCGATGGTTACGGTGGTCACAACGGCGGGGCTCACCTGGCCGCCGGTTAGCTCTCCGAAGTAGCGGGCGAAGATCACGGCGACCGAAGCCATGGATCCGGTCTGGGTGATGAGCAGCGAGCACCAGCCATAGAGAAACGCAACGCCAGGGTGAAAGGCGTCCCTGAGGTAGGCGTATTGCCCGCCGGCCTGCGGGCGCCGCGCTGCCAGTTCCGCATAGGCGAATGCGCCGGACAAGGCGAAGAGTCCGCCGAGGACCCATGCCAACAACTGAAGAGTCTGGCTTTTTACGTCGCGCGCGACGACCTGAGGCGTAATAAAGATGGAAGTCGCGATAATACAGCCCATGACGAGCAGGGTGATGTCGAACAGGCCCAGTCTTCGCGCCAGACCCGGACTTTCAGTGATCTGGGGATGCATTGGGCGGAATAGTAACAGATGACCGCCGGGAACTCCAGATCGGCGAGCGGCCCCGCAGGCGTTTTCACTGATTTCTCATAAGTTTTTCATTCGACCCTACAGACACGCCGGATGGGAGTCGGGAGATAATTCTGTGTTCCGGGATTGCCGGCAAGAGATCCATGAAGATACCCGTGTTCGAGATGGAGCGCATGCAGTCGACGTGGGAAAACGTCGTCGAACTGGACATGAGCGAGAGCGGCGTGCGGCCGGTGACCACGCGCGAGCTGATGGAGATGGGCCTGGAGGTCGAGAGTTTCCTCGACGTGCCGTGGGGATACAGCCAGACCAACGGAACCCTGGAACTTCGCGAGACGCTCACAGCGCAGTATCCGGGGGCGTCCGCCGATCAGATCGAGGTGACCAACGGGACCTCCGAGGCGAACTTCCTGATCGCGATGACCCTGTTGTCGCCGGGCGATGAGTTTGCCATTGAAGTGCCCAACTACATGCAGTTGCGGGGACTCGCCGAAGGCCTGGGCGCGAAGGTCAATCCGTTCCGGCTGCGCCCGGAACGTGGCTGGGAGCCTGACTGGGACGAATTCGAGTTGGCTGTCAATGAGCGGACGCGGCTGGTCTACCTGTCGCATCCGCACAATCCAACTGGGTCGATTCTTTCGCCCGAGTCGATGCGGCGGATTGTCGACCGCTGCGACGCGATGGGCGCCACGCTGATTGCGGATGAAGTCTACCTGGGAGCGGAGATCCACTGCGAGCGGACGCCCAGCTTCTGGGGCATGGGCAAGAGCGTCATCGTGACTAGCGGACTGTCGAAGGCGTATGGCATTCCGGGCGTGCGCATCGGATGGATGGCGGGCGCGGCCGATCTTGTGGCGGAGTGCTGGAGCTGCCATGACTACGTCACCATCGGGCCGAACAAGCTTTCGGATCGCATCGCCGCGTTCGCGGTGCAGCCGGACATTCGGGAGAAGCTTTACGGGCGGACAAGGGCGATCCTGCAGCGCAACCTTCCTGTGGAACGCGAGTGGATCGAGAGCTTCGGCGGATTTCTGAGCTGGACAGAACCGCAGGCGGGCGCGCTGTCGCTGGTTCGCTATCAGGGTTCGACGCCTTCGGCGGAACTCGCCGAGCGGATCCGGCTGCGACAGAACACGATGGTGGTTCCGGGAATTCAGGTGGGCCTCGAAGGATATCTGCGGATCTGGCTCGGCGGGCGCGAGGAAGTTCAGCGCGAGGGCCTCCGGCGAATCGGCAAAGAGATCATCGCGATGCGGGATGGGCAGCAATGAGAATTTCGCCGACGGTCATGGGCGCCTGCCTGGGCGCAGCGGCTGTTTTGCTGCCGGCGCAGGAGAAGGTAGACCTCGCCGTGATCCATCGGATCAAGACGGAAGCATTCACTCATTCGCAGGAGATGGAAACGGCGTTTTGCCTGGCGGAAGTGCTGGGGCCGCGGCTTACCGGGTCCGCTGCGCTACGCAAGGCGGGCGAATGGTCGGTTGAGAAGATGACGGCATTCGGACTTTCGAACGCCCATCTGGAGCCGTGGGGTCCGTTCGGGCGGACGCGGACTGCGTGCAATCCTTCTCGAGCCCTAGAACGATCAAGCGTCGCGGTAGCCGGGGGCACGGTGGGGCCAGGGTTGCGCCTGCTCCCAGATCCGGGCGAGGCGCAAGGCGATATCGTCGCGCCAACGGCGGCAGACGATTTGCAGTCCGATGGGGAAGCCGGTGCTACTTAGTCCGGCTGGAACGGAAATCGCCGGCAGCCAGCAGAAGTTGACCATCATGAGGTGCGCTTCCGCGCCGGTGCTGCGCGCGTCGCGTCCGGCGATCTTGTCGGGTACAGGCCCTTCCGCTGGAATCGACACGAGCGTGGTGACCGGACTGAAGAGCACGTCGACGTCTTCGAAGAACTTCGCGCACTCCACTTCAATGCCGCGGCGCGTCTGATCCGCACGGGCAAGGTCGAGGGGCGTCGGAATCCGGAGAGTTTCCATGCGAGAACGCAGGCGATCGCCCAGAAGATCTTTCTTTGCGGGCCAGGAGCCTTCCAGCTCCAGATCGCCAAGGAGGCGCGAAAAAGCGGCGAAGCCCCAGGAAGGCACCGGGTCGACCGAGCGGAACTCCTTGTTGGACCATTGCAGTTTCGCGGCGCCCGCCAGTTTGCGGGCGGCGGTATGGGCGACGTCGATGCATTCCTGTTCGGTGGGGATGAAGCCGAAATCCGGCGACCAGGCCGCTTTGAGCCCCGCGACATTCAGCGTTTCGATGAGCTGCTCATAGTTGACGGAGGGAGGCTGCAGCGATGTGCGATCGGCCGCCGACGGCCCGGCTGCAACGTCG
>JBDTTK010000599.1:0-3418 GCA_039930685.1 Bryobacteraceae bacterium
TCTATGCGCCACTGTTGGTTATCGACCACGAGTTCTCCGCGCCGAAGGCGAATCGGCTGTGCGCCGGGCAGTGTCATCAACGCGTCCTGCGCCACCACTTGTCCGCGGAACCCCGCATCGGTCGAATAGCTGATCGAGCCATCCAGCTTGCCGTCGATCACGGCTTTGACGGCGGCGTCCGGCAGCGAATAGGTCAAGCCAAGGTGCTGCGCGATCTCGACGAAACTGGCCGCTGGAAGTTCCTTCATCTCGACCGACGCTTCCCAGTGCGGTTTGGTCATCAATCCGGCGCCTGCAACCCGCCATGAAACCGGCGGCGGGTCCACGTTCCCTTTCTTGTTTCCTGACGGCGTCGGCGATTCGGTCTCCAGGGCGAGTTTCTCGCCGCGTAGGTCGAGAGTGCCTTTGTACGGCACTTTGAAATTCCCGCCGCGAGCACCGATCTCGTTCCGCCGCAGGTCCTCCACCTGGAGCCGGCCGCTGATTTGCAAATTGGAAACAAACCCGGCAACGCGCGCTCTCGTCGAGACGACGCCTTGGACGCCCAGGTCCTGGCCATCCAGCAGGTGCGCGATCTCCGGAATCGAACTTCGTTCCAGTTCGATCAGTAGATCCAATTGCGATTCATTGGATGCGGCATTGGCTACGCGCCAACTGCCATTTGCGGTGATTCGCCCATAGCCCTGTTGAGCTCGATCCGTGCGACCCGGATCGCCGGCGAACGTAATCGCGATGCGTCCGTCGTCTCCAGGAACAACGTCGAGATCCGCATCGCGGAAATAAACGACCGTCTTGGTATCCCCGAACTTGAAATTGACGCGGCTTGATCGTAGGTAAATCGGCGGGAGAGACCCTGCCTGCTCGGCGGACCGCTCGACGAGCCGTTGAAAATTCCAAGGCCCATCGTCGGGCTTGATCAGATTGACGGTCGTATCGGACAACCGAAGACTGGAGAATTCCAACCGCCCGCTCCACAGACTGGCCGGGTGCACTCGCGCATCCAGAGAGTCCACGTATGCCAACGGTTCGATTCCGACCCGCGGATCGTCGTGAATGATCACCTGCGACACGCTGAAACCCGGACCGGTGAACAGTGTGTAATGGACGGCGCCTACTTCGACCTTTCGGCCGAGGCCGCGCTCCAGCGCCTCTTGAATCCGCTGCCGGAAATAATCGGCGCGAAGAAATGGAGCCCCGACACCGGCGGCAACCACCGCAAGTACCAGCACCAGCAGGCCGCGCTTCATCCAACGTGGCATAACAATGCCTCGTAGTCTTGAGGCGTATCCACTTCGAGGATCACCCCGGCATCGGCCACCGTAATCTCCACGGCCACTTCGGCGCGGATCATATCGTTTGCGCGGCCGCTCTCGGGCAAGCCCATCAAGCGCTCCGCGACTCCTCCCGAAATCGCAACCGGGTGTCCGCGTTTGCCCTTGTAGACGGGCACCGCCACCGATGCGCCTTTCGACAAGGCCGCCGCGAGCAGGGAGACGGTGCTTAGCGAGACCAGCGGCACATCAACCGGCGTGAACAGCACCCCGGCCGAAAGATCCGGCGCGGAGCACAACCCGATCTGCAGCGAAGTGAGCATTCCGCAATCCGGCTCGGGATTCTCCGCAAACTGAATCGCACCGGGATTCCGCAATCCGGCGCGAATCGCCTCCGCGTGGTGCCCGAGGACGGCAATTACCGGATTGCACTTTGTGCCGAGGACGCGCGCCACGCGGTCGATAAACGTTTCGCCGTCGATTTCGAGCAGTGCTTTTACCCGGCCCATCCGCGACGACGCGCCGGCCGCCAGGATCACCCCGGCGGGTGTTATGGAAGCCGAGTTCACTTCAGGATCGTCCGCAACGACTCGTTGACGAAGATCGATTTTGCGGCGTTCCGCCACTCGCCTTCTGGTTTCCGCCGAACCGCAATCATCTCGGCCACCACGCTGACGGCGATCTCTTCCGGCGACTCCGCTCCGATCTCAAGCCCCATCGGGGCGAACAACTGATCGAACGCGTCTCGCGGGAGGCCTTCCTTTTCCAGTTCCTTGATTACCGAGATGGTCTTCCGCTTGCTGCCGATCATGGCGACGTAGCGAGCGGGCGTCGTGGCCGCCCAACGCAGCACACGCATGTCGTCTCGATGCCCGCGCGTCACGATGACGATGTAGCTCGACGAGTTGATCGAAAGGCGTGGGAAAACGGCTTCGTACTCGTCGGCGAAAATCTCGTCGGCCTCGGGAAAACGCTCGGCGTTGGCGAACGCTTCGCGATCATCGATGACGACCGTCGCAAAGCCTGCGAGGTTGGCGACCTTCGAGATCGACTTTGAGACATGCCCCGCGCCGAAAATGTAAGCGCGCGGCTGCGGCACTACCGGTTCGACAAACACGTTGAGCTGACCTCCGCAAATCAGACCGTTATCGTAGGCCGCGTCCTGCCCGAGGCTGAAATTCAAGTGCCGCGGCCGCTCCGTCTCAATGACCTCGCGCGCGATCGCCCAGACCTCCGCCTCGACGCACCCTCCGCCGATCGTTCCGAAAATAGAGCCGTCCTCGCGGACAAGTAGTTTGGCGCTTTCAAAGCTCGGGATCGAGCCCTTTACTTGAACGATAGTCGCGAGCGCACACTTCTGGCCCAGCCTGCGCAGGCGCACAATCTCATCGAAAATATCCATCTGGAACTATTCTAAGCCCGGCTGTTGACGCGGAACCGCCCCGCGGGAACCGGAAGCCG
The DNA here is from genome assembly GCA_039930685.1 of Bryobacteraceae bacterium. Taxonomy (GTDB): domain Bacteria; phylum Acidobacteriota; class Terriglobia; order Bryobacterales; family Bryobacteraceae; genus JBBQWZ01. The sequence goes on from JBDTTK010000599.1 coordinate 2,733, forward strand.
GTCTAATCAAAGCGTTGCTTCCGGGCCTCGCGCCGGCTCATCGCAACTACGCCGCCGCCCCGCAGGTGCAGGGCGTAGGAGTAGTTATCCCGCCGCTCGGCCCTCAACACACACTCAAGATTCACGATTGTCGACCGGTGAACTCGCTTGAATGCCTCGGGAAGCCGCCGTTCCCAGTCCTTCATCGGCTTTGTAAGCAGAACTCGCGAACCGTCTTTGAGCCACAGTTCCGAATAGGCTCCGCTCGCCACCACTGCCATCAACGAAGATACCGGTACGAATCGCGAGCCCGTAAAAATGCGATCCGCCGGACCCAGCCGTTCTCCCTCGCGCGGACGGCCGATCCGCTCAATCGCTTGCTTGAGGCGGCGCGGCTCAACCGGCTTCAACAGGTAGTCGAGGGCATTCACTTCAAACGCACGTACCGCGAATTCGTCGTGCGCGGTTACAAAGATGACCGCAAACTTCGCAGTCGTCTCCGCCAGGAAATCGAACCCGGACCGCCGCGGCATCTGGATATCGAGGAAAACCACGTCAGGCCGGACTCGTTGGACGGCGGCATGCGCGGCGTCGGCCGAATCTGCCTCGGCCGCAACTTCTACTTCGGGGTGTGCGCCCAAAAGACTTCTTAGTTGACTACGCGCCGGACGCTCATCGTCGATCAGCAGCGCCGTCAGGCGCCGCGG
>JBDTTK010000600.1:0-3415 GCA_039930685.1 Bryobacteraceae bacterium
ACTTTGCGTCAATCGCCACCTGACGCGCGGCACCCGCCTCGAAATCGAAAGCCAGCTTCCCGTTTCCGGCCACGGTGGTAATCATCCCGCTGGAGGAGATGCGGCGAATCACGCTATTGAAATAGTCCGAGATAAAGACGTTGGCTCCGGAGTCGACTGCGACGCACGTAGGGAAGCTCAGTTGCGCGGATGTGGCGGCGCCACCATCCCCTGAGTACCCCGCGCTGCCATTTCCCGCGATCGTGGTGATGATGCCGGTGGTGGCCGCCACGCGGCGGACACGATTATTTACCGGATCGGCGATGAAAAGATTTCCCGCGGCGTCCGACGTAACGCTGTAGCACGAGCATCCGGCCGCCGTGGCGGCCTGATTGTCGCCGGAGAAAATCGGACTGCCGTTTCCAGCTACTGTGGTGATGAGAGCCGTCTGAAGATCGATCTTGCGGACGCGAAAATTGCCAGTGTCCGCGAAGTAAAGGTTACCCGCCGCATCGAACGAGAGCGAAGTCGGCTGGGACAGTTTCGCTGCCGCGGCCGAGCCCTTGTCGCCGGAGAAGCCCGCACAATTTCCGCCGGCTACGACGAGGCTTCCGCTCTGGTTCACCCGCACGATCCGGTTCTTGTTCGTGTCGGCGAAATAAAATTCTCCGTTTGGCCCGATGGCCACGCCCTCCGGGAACGACAGACTGGAGTTGTCGGTCGTGCTCACGCCGGTGCCTGCGATCGTGCTGATCACTCCGGCGAACGTAACGCGGCGAATCGAATGATCCAGGTTGTCGGCGATTAGGTAGCCCCCCGCGCCGTCCGCTGCGACCTGCGCGGGATAGTTCAGGTAGGCCGCCAGGGCCGAAGGTCCATCGTTAACGCCTGAGCCTCCAATTGTCGTTACTGCCCCACCCTTGATTTGGCGTACGCGGCGATTGCCCGAATCGGCAATGATCACAGTTCCGTCCGTCAGGACCGCAACCCCCGAGACGCCGCTCAACTTCGTCTGCGTCGCGGGTCCGTCTCCGTTGTAGTTCAAGGTGTTTGAACCTGCGATCTTTGTCGTGTTCTGGCCGGTCGATACAACCCGTACGTCGTAATCGGATCCGACGTACAGATTGCCGGCGGCGTCGAACGCGGTGGCGTTGGGAAACGGAAACGGAGACGTAAGAGACGGGCCGTCGAATCCGAATGCCGGGACGCCGTTTCCAGCGTAGGTCGTGAGAATTCCCGACGCGCCATCGATCCTGCGGATCCGGATGTTGTCGCAGAAATACACGTTGCCCTTCGAGTCGACGCTTACACCCGACGGCTGGAACAGGGCGGCGGCGGTGCCGGGGCTGTTATCGCCGGAGTCGCCCGGCAAGCCGATTCCCGCAATCGTCGAGATGGAACCCGTCGTGAGATTGATCTTGCGAATGCGGTTGTTGAACGAGTCCGCGAGGTAGAGAAAGGCGCCGGCGGCATCCACCGCGATGTCGTACGGATCGAGTGCCGAGTCGATGGCCGGCTGGTTGTCGCCGGAGAACGTCAGCTTTCCGTTTCCGGCGACGGTCGAGATAATTCCCGTGGCGGCGGTCACTTTGCGGATCCGATTGTTCCGGTAGTCGGCGATATATATGTTGTTGTTCCGGTCGATCGTAATTCCCTGTGGTCCGTTCAGGCGGGCCGCTGTCGCCGGGCCGCCGTCGCCGGTGTAGCCCTCGCGCCCGGTTCCAGCGATCGTGGCGATGACGCCGGTTCGCGAAATCTGGCGAACACGATGATCGTCGCTGTCGCTAAAATAGATGTTTCCCGAGGAATCGGTTGCGATCGAAAACGGTCTGCGGAGCGGCGCGGTGTTGGCCGCGCTTCCGTCCCTCAGTGTTGGGGCGCCTGCGACGGTGCGGATAGTGAACGATTGCGCTGCCAGGTTCTCGCCGGCCGTGCTCGCCAGCGTCAGAATAAGAATCGCGGTTGCGATAAATCGAGTAGTGCGTTTCATGGTGAGAAATAAATGAACGCCCATTATCGCTAATCCGAATCGGTTTTGCTCGACACGATTTATGTCCACACTTTCTATTCGCGACCTCGACTTAAATGGCAAACGCGTCTTCATGCGCGTCGACTTTAATGTGCCTCTCGCTCCAGGAGGTAAGGAGATCACCTCCGATAAGCGCATCCGCGCTTCCCTGCCCTCGATCCAATACGCCTTGGACCACGGCGCCGCACTCATCCTGGCCAGCCACCTTGGACGCCCCAAAGGAAAGCCCAACACGGAGATGAGTTTGGCGCCCTGTGCGGTAAAGCTAGCTGAATTGCTCGGAAAACCCGTGGCCCTGGCTCCCGATTGCGTCGGCGCCGCCGTCGAGGCCATGCTGCCGAAACCCGGCGAAGTACTCCTCCTCGAGAACCTGCGTTTTCACAAGGAAGAAGAAGCAAACGATCCGGAATTCTCCAAACAACTGGCGGCATTGTGCGACGTATACGTCAACGACGCCTTCGGATCGGCCCACCGCGCCCACGCTTCCACCGTCGGAATGATTCCCTTCGTTTCGCAGGCGGCCGCCGGCCTTTTGATGGATAAGGAGCTCGAATACCTGAACAAAGTCACGAAGAATCCCGAGCACCCGTGCATCGCGATTCTCGGCGGCGCGAAAGTGTCCGACAAGATCGACGTCATCCAGAACCTCATGAAGTTCGTCGACAAGCTGCTGATCGGCGGCGCGATGGCGTACACGTTCTTAAAGGCCCGGAATGAGCCGACCGGGAAATCGCTGGTCGAGGAAGACAAGGTCGAACTCGCGCGCACGCTGCTTGCCGATGCCGGCGGCAAGATCATGCTGCCTGCCGATCACGTGGTGGCAGCCGAATTCAAGGCCGGCGCCGACAACGAGACCGTGACCGCGATCCCCGAAGGCAAGCTCGCTCTCGACATCGGACCTGCGACGATCGCCGCCTACGAATCAGTCATAGCTTCTGCGAAGACGATCATCTGGAATGGCCCCATGGGAGTATTCGAGATGCCGCCGTTCGACAAGGGCACCGTGGCGCTGGCCAAGGCTGTAGCCGCGTCCGGCGCAGTGTCGTTGGTGGGCGGCGGCGATTCAGAGAAAGCAATCAAATCGGCCGGCGTGTCCGACAAGATCTCGCATATCTCGACCGGCGGTGGAGCGTCGCTCGAATTTCTTGCCGGAATTGAGCTCCCGGGCGTTGCCGCGCTCAGCAAGAAGATCTCCTAGCGCCCCCAGTAGAGTCATATGAGATGTGGTACGGAGACCACATCATTTCTTGGCTGATTTGTTTGGATTCCTGCGCAGCGGTGTGTCATCCTAGGCACTGCGAAGGGACGGTATCGGAGGAGCGGCCCTTGGCCCGGCGACGGGGATCTTCTGGGAAACTGACGCCATTTTCGGCGGCTTGAGAGCTTGCTCCCAAGCCGCCGATTTTC
>JBDTTK010000601.1:0-3412 GCA_039930685.1 Bryobacteraceae bacterium
TGATCGCCGCGCAACGGGGCGAACATCGGATCCAACGCCAGGTACATGACGTTGGCGCCATGCTCGCGAATCTGATCGGCAGCGGCGGCGCGCGCTTCCGCAATCCGGCCCGAGCCCAGGTACAACGTGCACAGCGTACCGGGCGGTACGTAGCGGGTGCGGACCAGCTCTTTCAGATGATGCTCAATCTTCGAGACGTCGGCATTGCGGCCCGCTCGTCCGTAGGCATACGCCAGGAACCCGAGTTGGGCAGGGCTCTGGCCGATCAGCAGGGAAGGATCGACAGGCCCCCGGTCGATGATCGAAATCGCCTCCGCGATATGCCCGGAATGGATCGCGGAAATCACCACGCCCGCGTCATAGGAGGGATTCCCAGCATGATCGGATTGCAGTTTCAGGAATTCAGAGTAGGCCAGTCCTTCCTGGCCTCCGGTCATGTGGACCCATGGCACACAGTAAGCAACTTGGGCGGAGAGGGGGTCCAGTTCGCGGGCAATGCCGCACTCGGAGAGGGCTTCGTCAAAGCGCCGCAGCGGGAGCAGAACGCTCTGCGCATAGCCGATATGAGCCGAAGTCGATCTCGGGTTCAGTTGGATGGCCTTGCGGAACCGCTTTTCGGCGCCGGTCCAATTCCAATCGAAGCGCGCTTCGACGTCGGCTAAGACAGCGTGCGCTTCGGCTAAGGAGTCGTCCAATTCGAGAGCCTTTTCGGCGGCTGCTTTCACTTGCCGGCGAATCTCGGTGGGCGGAAGCAGTTCGGAGAAGATGCCCTGTGCCGCCGCTTGGGCGATTCCGGCAAAGGCTAAGGCAAATTTCGGATCGCGGTCGATGGCGCGCTGGAACAATGCAATGGCGCGGCCAGCGCCGTCGGGCTCCAGCCCCAAGAGGGCATGGCGGCCGCGAAGGTAGAGGTCGAACGCTTCCGGATCTTTGGTGTAGCGCCGCGATGTGCTGCGGCTGGAGTCGTCGGCGATGCTAAATCGCAACGCGTGCGTGACGGCTCGTGAAATCTCGTCCTGGACTGCGAAGATGTTTTGCAACTTGCGGTCAAAGGTCTGCGACCAAAGATGATAGCCGTCGCTCGTGCGAATGAGTTGCAGCGTCACGCGGACCTGGTCCGCGGATTTCTGCACGCTGCCTTCTACAATCGCGTTGACATGCAACTGCGCGCCGATTTGCGCCGCATCAATGGGCTTGCCCTTGAAGGAGAACGCGGACGTGCGCGACACAACCTGCAGTCCGTCGACCCTGGTGAGCGCGTCAGTCAACTGATCCGCGAGGCCGTCGCTGAAGTATTCGTTTTCCGGGTCGGAGCTGAGGTTGAGGAACGGAAGAACGGCAACCGCGGTGATTTCCTTAACCACGGGGGCAGGACTGTACCAGGCGCGAAGGACGACCCACAGTCCCGCGACGCCGGCAAGCAAGACCACGGCAACGATTCTAAACGCTCGGGTTCTTGTAATCTTCGCAGGGATGACGGGAGGCGCAACTGCTTCCGCGCGCGATGAGAACCGGGGAACATAGGTGCCCTTCGGGACTTCGATCAGGACTGGCGCGGCGATTCCGTGGCCCGCGTAATACTCCTGGAGGCGGGTCCGGAGCTTACCGGCTTCGACGCGAACGATGGTGTCGACACGCGGATCAAAGTCGCTTTTGCGGTCGAATACTTCGGTGCCGATGACGATTTCCTTGATGGCGCCCTGAGATCCGGCGAGGGTTTGCTCGACGACGTACTCAAGAAAGCGCCGGGAGCGATTGGCGGTCGCAAAAGGCGGACTCCCAAGAATGGCGGCAAGTTGACCCCTGATGCTCTCTTCCGACGGTGCGCCAGGCGGCGTTTCAGTCTCGCGTCGGTCGTTCACGGGCGTGACCGTAGCGTAGCATGCCGATCTGACGGGCCGCGCCGCTCTTTCCGATCTCCGGGTTCTTTCCGGCTACGCTGTAAACATGCCGCCCGTCGCACTGACCATCGCCGGCTCCGACCCTAGCGGCGGAGCCGGAATTCAAGCTGATCTGAAGACCTTTCACCAATTCGGCGCGTACGGCGAGGCGGTGATCACGCTGATCACGGTCCAAAATACGAGGCGCGTAAGTCACGTGGAGGTGCTCGCGCCGGAGCTGGTCACCGGGCAGATCCGCGCGGTGCTCGAAGACATTCCGCCGGGAGCCGCAAAGACCGGAGCCCTGGGCAACCGTCAGATGGTGGAGGCGGTGGCACACGAGGCTGTTTCGTTCCGCTTCCCGCTAGTAGTCGATCCGGTGATGGTCTCGAAGCATGGCGCTCCGCTGATCGAAGACGATGCGCGGAAGGTTCTGGTCGACCTGTTGCTGCCATGTGCCGCGCTTGTCACGCCGAACGTGCATGAAGCGGAGGCCCTCGCCGGGATATCGATCCGGTCAATCGACGATATGAAGCGCGCCGCGCAAGCGATCGCCGGGCTGGGCGCAAAAGCGGTCCTGATCAAAGGCGGTCATCTGCTTGGCGAGGCTAGCGCATCGGTCGCCGTTGACGTGCTGCTTTCGGATGGCGTGTTCCTTGAGTTTCCGGCCGCGCGGATCGATACACCGCATACGCATGGCACGGGCTGTACGTATTCGGCGGCGATTACGGCTCTGCTTGCACGCGGAGTCGCGCTGACGGACGCCGTGAAGCGCGCGAAGGCGTACATCACGGAAGCGATCGGGACAAACCCGGGACTCGGATCCGGGTCCGGGCCGGTGAACCACTTCGCGCGGGCCGGGCAATAGCCGCGGACCGGGTTAGGCGATCGAGCCGGCGAAGATTAACTCGTCGAGAGGCTTGCGGGTGCGCGAACTGAGTTCGGCTTCAACGAAGGACGGATCGAGCGAACTCGTCTTGCCGGCGTATCCGACCGCGAGAGCGGCTACGGGAGTCAGGTCTTCCGGAATTGCGAACACGGCGCGCGCTTTGTCTGCGTCAAAGCCTGCCATGCCGTGAGTGGCGATGTCCATCGAAGTCGCCTGCGCCATCAGATTTCCGAGTGCGAGTCCGGCGTCATGCTTCGCCCACGCATTCGGCGCACCGTTCCGCGCGAACTTGGTCGACGCGAGCGTGAGCATCAACACAGGCGCGTTCCTCGCCCAGAGCTGATTGCGCTCGACAAGGACGCTGAGCAGTTTCGCAAACATTTCTTTGTCATTTCGGCGGGCGACAATGAAGCGCCAGGGCTGTTCGTTGTTTGAGGACGCGGCCCAGCGGGCCGCTTCGAGGAGTAGACGGAGGTCGGCGGGGTCGACGTCGCGGTCCGCGAAGGCGCGCGGGCTCCAGCGATTGCGGATGATCTCGTGCAAGCCTTCGGTCGCGTGGCCGGCCTTGTGGCTCTGGAGTTCCGCGGGGCTAATCTCGGGGGTTAATGGTTTCGTCATTTGTCTTCTTTCAGTCTTACCAATT
>JBDTTK010000602.1:0-3398 GCA_039930685.1 Bryobacteraceae bacterium
CGAAGGGCAACGTCGACGAAGCAATTGTCGTGCTGCGGAAACGCGGCATCGCGTCGGCGGAAAAGAAGGCGTCCCGCTCGGCCCGCCAGGGAACGATCGGCACCTATATTCACCCGGGTTCGCAGCTTGGCGTGATGATTGAAGTGAACTGCGAATCGGACTTCGTTGCGCGCACCGAGGACTTCCAGGATCTGGTGAAGGACATCGCCATGCAGGTGGCTGCGGCCGATCCGAAGTTCCTGCGCCGGGAAGATGTGACGCCCGACGCTCTTGAAAAAGAGAAGGAAATTCAGCGCGCGCGCGCCATCGCCGAGGGCAAGCCCGAGAAGATGGCTGACAAGATCGTGGAAGGCCGCATGGCCAAGTTCTATGAAGAGAACTGCCTCCTCGAGCAGCCCTTCATCAAGGACAACACGGTCACCATCGGCGACATGATCAAGGCGAAGATCGCCAAGGTCGGCGAGAACATCGCCATCGCCCGCTACGCACGCTTCAAGGTCGGCGAAACAGCGTCGGCCGAACCGGCAGCCGAAGAATAGCCGTAGTCTATACTTCGAGGTATGGACGTCGAGGGGACGATCGAGTTTCTGCTTTCGCATCAGGCCCGGATGGCGTCTGAGAACGAACTGTTCCAGGCCCATCAGGCCGAGGTGCGGGCGGAACACGAGAAAATCATGCGCGAACTCGCCGTCTCGCAACTCGAGCTCGCGGATTCCGTCAAAGCGTTGATCGCCTCGCAGACGCAGACAGCCGAAATGCAGAAGCACACTGACGAAAGGCTGAACGCACTCATCCAGGTCGTGGATGATCTTGTCCGGCGGACGAGACTCTGATCGCGAATGCCAAAATACAAACGAATCCTCCTCAAGCTATCCGGCGAAGTCCTGGCGGGCTCCGCCGGTTTTGGCGTTGACGCGGATAAGGTCCAGCAACTCGCCGCCGAAGTCGCGGAAGTCGCCAAGAGCGGCGTCCAGATTGGTCTCGTCGTCGGTGGAGGAAACTTCTTCCGCGGAGTCGCAGCTGCCTCGAAGCACATGGACCGCGTCGCCGCCGATCACATGGGCATGCTTGCCACCGTGATCAACGCGCTCGCCTTGCAGGATGCGCTTGAGAAGCAGGGCGTACCGACCCGCGTGATGACCGCCATCGAGATGCATCAGGTCGCCGAGCCGTACATTCGGCGCCGGGCGATCCGGCATCTGGAGAAGGGCCGTATCGTCGTCTTCGCCGCCGGAACGTCCAATCCCTACTTCTCGACCGACACCGCGGCTACGCTCCGCGGACTCGAGATCAAGGCGGAGATCGTAGCGAAGGCAACCCGCGTCGACGGCGTCTACGACAAGGACCCGATGAAGCATTCGGACGCCATTCGTTTCACCGAAGTCAGCTATCTCGAAGTGCTGTCGAAGGCGCTTGCGGTGATGGATTCGTCGGCCGTTGCCATGTGCCGCGACAACCAGATGCCGATCGTCGTTTTCAACTTGAACGTGTACGGCAATATAATGCGAATGACGAATGGCGAGCCGATCGGCACGCTCATTCGCGGCTAGAGAAGAACTATGAACTCCGTCAAAGAAGTGGAAGCACACGCCAAGACGCGCATGGAGAAGGTGCATGCGGATTTGCAGCACGCGATGTCCGGCATACGAACCGGACGCGCGTCCGTCACCCTGTTCGAGAACATCCGGGTCGATTACTACGGGACACCGACGCCCGTGAACCAGGTCGCGAACCTGCACGTTCCCGAGCCGGCGCTCATCACGATCCAACCCTGGGACGTCTCGCAGATCGCCGCGATCGAGAAAGCGATCCGTAATTCGGATCTCGGTCTTAACCCAGGGAACGACGGCAAGATCATCCGCGTGCCAGTTCCAGCGTTGACCGAAGAACGGCGCAAGGAGATCGTCAAGCGGTTGCATACGATCGCCGAGGATCACCGGGTCGCGATTCGGAACGTCCGCCGCGACGCGAACGACGGCCTGAAGAAGCTCCTCAAAGACAAGACCATCAGCGAAGACGACGAGAAGCGGGCGCTCGATGAGGTTCAGAAGATGACCGACGGCGCGATGGCGAAACTCGAGGCAGCATCCAAGACCAAAGAGAAAGAGATCATGGGCCACTAGGCTTCGGCCTTCTCTGAGCAAGGAGGCCAGCGTTCGCGCGCGGTGACCAGTTCGAGGCGACGATCCGCGCCGAGCCGATCGTTGTGAACTTCACCTTGGCCGATTCGGCTCCGCCGCTTCAGCAGTTCGAACCGACACAACTGCTTTGTTCAGAGGGGCATCGGGACAGAAATTGGATCACCGTTCAACCAGGTTGGATTCGAACTCGGTGAAGTAGCTGCCTAGACAAATTGCTTCCGGTTAGCCCGTCATCTGCCACTAATCTGCACCCGAGGACGGAATTGAAAGACGCTATTTGGTTTCGACGCCGTTGGGCGCCATGGTGGTTGGCCATTGGCCTTGCCGTCTTTTGGCCCCCCCTCACCTACCCTTTCTACCTGGCCACGCAACCAAACTGGAGGCCCACAACCGAGATCCGCATCATCATGGCGATCGTAGCTGTTTCCGCCTACTGGTTTCTGGCGTCCATTGCAAATTGGCGGATAGCGGTGGTTACGCCGTCTGGCGTGCGTACGTCACTGTTGCCATTCCCGACCGGCAGCGGGCAATCGGTGCGCCGCGACTCTGTCCTTCATTGCTTTGCGCGTCACATCCTTGGAACCGATGAGATGAACGCCTACGTTACGGCGGACTACTACGCCATGGGCGTCGAAACCGTCCAAGGCCATCAATTGGACATTCACCTTCCATACCCAACGGAAGCTGACGCACTCGCCGCCGCTCGCGACGTCGCCCAGGTCCTGAATCTCAACACGTACGGTCGCGCTCTTGACATCCAGTCAGTCCAGACCAAAATGACATATCCAACTTTAAGGCGAATGCTCCTGTTCTGGTCGGCCATCACCTTCTTCGCAGTCTACGTCGGGTGGCGCTGCGGGTAGATCGCCTGCACCAGGTGCGTTAGTGGCTCGAAAGGCTGTTTGGTGAGTGGTGTCCTCACCTTGGCGGCGAACGCCCAATCCGTGGAAGTGCCGCGTTCCTTGCGGCCGGCCAGCAATCCGGGTGCTCAACTTGGCATTGCTGCCGCACGTCAACCCCAGGTAGGATTCGAACCTGAAATTAAAGGACTTTGGGAAAACTCACCTTAAAGCACCTTGATGCCGGTTTCCGCCGGGTAACGGTGCGTACCGCGCGGTCCGTTGTGCTCTGCGCGATCGTGTTCTTGAGCTAGGCGGCGTCCTTGTGGCAAGAATTTGAGGCTGGTTGGGCAGGATCCCCGCCTTGACGGGCGGGGTTGTGGCCGGGTGTTGGGGGGTGGTGCGAAACGAAGCCAGA
>JBDTTK010000603.1:0-3393 GCA_039930685.1 Bryobacteraceae bacterium
ACCATGTCGTAGGTCTCGATCTTCTCTTCGTTGATCGACTCCGGCATCAGGATCTTCGGCAGGCAGCACAGCAGTTCGCGCAGTGAATTCGCCCCCGACTCCGGCGAGTGATTCGTCGCGAACGCCTTGAAGATATGCCCCCGGATCGCCGGATCGTCTTCGTACACGATCGTATTCCGCCCGCCCTCAATCAAAACCTTGGGATCGATCATCCCCGTCAGCGGAGTCACCTTCCCGCCCAGCTTGAACGCGTACGCCATCGCCAGCGAATCCGGATGGCACGGCACCGGAATCAGGTCTTCCGGCCGAAACACCGACGTCTGCTCCAGAATCTTCCGCCGGACCTCCGTCAGCGTCAGCCGATCCCGCGCCGGATCGTACTGCTCCAACCGCCCCGCCGCCTGCACCGGTTGGAACGTCACGCCGCGAATGCACGGCTGCTGCAGCGCCCAATCGACAATGCGCCCGCATTCGTGATCGTTCAGGCCCTTCTTGACGGTCACCACCAGGGTCGTCGAAATTCCCAGCTTGTTCAGTCTCTCGATCGCCCGCTCGCGCACGGACCGCAAATCCGCCCCGCGCAGCGCCTTCAACGGACCCTCTTCAAACGAATCGAACTGCAAATACAATTCGAAGCCCGGCATGTAATCCGCCAGGCGCTTCGCGAACTCCGGCTCCTTCGCAATTCGGATCCCGTTCGTGTTCAGCATCAGGTGCTGAATCGGCCGCCGCTTGCAGGCATCGAGCACCGCAAAGAAATCCGGATGCAGCGTCGGCTCGCCGCCCGACACCTGCACCACGTCCGGCTTGCGCTCATTCAGCACAATCTGATCGAGCATGAACTCGATCTGCTCCAGCGTCCGGAACTCCGGGCGCTTCGGACCGCTCATCGCATAACAAATCGGACATTCGAGATTGCAGTGATCGCAGATCTCCAAGAGCGTCAGGCACGAATGCTGCTCGTGGTCCGGACACAGCCCGCAATCGTACGGACAGCCCCATTCGACTTTGGTGTTCCACCGGTTCGGCATCTCCGGCGGCTTGAGGAACACTTCCCGCGAACGCCGGTAATAATCGACATCGTCCGCCATCAGGACCTTCTCCGCCCCATGCACCGGACACCGCTTCAGCATGTACACACAATCGTCCTGGAAGACGATCTTCGCGTCCGCGCGTCGGTAGCATTTCGAACAAATCGAAATGGCCGCGTCGTAAAACAAATAGGGCCGAACTTTATCCGCCATTATCCAGTTCCTGGATGGAATCCCGACCGTTAGGGAAGGGACCGCGATCACCGTTAGCGAGGCGACCGTCACCCTCACGTCCCGGCAGCCGCACTAAGTATGGCAAATCCTTCGCGTACCAAACGAGCGCCGCCACGCACGCCCACTGGATCGCCGTCAGCCCCCCGAACACCGCCACACCCGGCTTCCAAAACTCAATCGCCAGCCGGAACGCCAGGTACGCCACCAGGAACGCACGGAACCGGTCGCCTTCCCGCACCGGCCTCATCTTCGCCAAAACCCAAGCCAAGCCCAAGACAAAAGAGACCTCATACAACTGCGTCGGATGCCGCCGGACCCCGTCGCCGAAATCAATCCCCCACGGCAGCGCCGTCGCCACTCCGTATGTCTGATCCGGCAGGCCGGCAAAGAAGCACCCGATCCGCCCGACTGCCGTCCCCACGCAAATCGGAACCGCAAACAGATCGCCTGTCCGTCGCGTCACGCCGATCATTCTCTTCGTAATCTCGACCGCGATCGTCCCGCCCAGTAACCCGCCGACAATGGTCTTCCCCTGCATCAGGTACTGCAAGTTGTTCCAGTGCGCGAGCGTCTCCACCGGAGTCTCAAACCACGAGAGAATCTTGCTTCCGAGCGCCGCCCCGACGATCGCCGCCGCCACCACGCTCAGCCTATCTGACGCCGCCAGAAAATCCCCCGACGCCCTCTTCTCGCGGCTGTAAATCCAAAATCCGATGGTGTACGCCGCCGACTCGAACACCCAATGCAGCCACGGATGCGAAAAAAGCCACGGAACCGATTGCGCCGTCACGCAGCCAGCGTGGCACAGGCGTCCCGCCCCCTGTCAACTCAAGTACGGGTCTCCTGGCGCCTGATCACTCATCGCTGCGATACGATGACTACGCCATGCTTCTCCGGCTCGCAGTCCTCTCGTGCTGTACCATCTCCCTATTCGCCATGTTCGTCGGACCCTCCAACGCCCCGGTCGAACGCATCATCGCCAACATCTCCGCCTTCATCAAGGACCATCCCGCAAAGGCCGACGGCTACTACTCCCTCGCCCGCACGCATTACCTCGCCTATTCGCTTGAGATCCGGAATCTGCAGTATCATCCCGGCTCGAAGGACTATACGCCGACTCCGTACAACGGCTTTTCCGTCGGCCGCGCCCTCGACTTTCAGAAACAGGCCGGCGCGCCCCCGCTCAAACCCGCCGACCGTGAGCGCCATTACGAAGAAGCTCTGAAGAACTTCCGCCGCGCCCTCGAACTAAGCCCCAACAACGGCCTCTACCTCCTCGGACTCGCCTGCCTCCAGGACGACCACGGCGACACCGAATCCGCCATCGCCACTTACCTCGCGGCGTTCGACGCCGCCCTTCCCGAAGAGAGCAAAGCCACTTCCGTCGGACCCGCCGGCATCCACGCGTTTAGCGCGTTCGAAGCCGGAACCGGCTACACCCGCCTCGTCCGCAAGCGCGGCGTCAAACCCGCCGAACAGGCCACACTCGCTCGCGTGGAAGCCGGCGTCGCCAAGTTGCAAAAGCTGCCCATGGGTCCGATCACGCCCGTCGTTCTCTCGCTCGACCCCCTCCGCACCCGCCTCGCGGACCTCCTCGCGCCCGGCATCGAAGCCAATTTCGATCTTGATGGGACCGGACGCGCCCAGCGCTATCCCTGGCTGAAGCCCGATGCCGCCCTCCTCGTGTGGGACCCCGAGCGCACCGGCGCAGTCACCTCCGGCCGCCAACTCTTCGGAACCGTCACCTGGTGGATGTTCTGGGAAAACGGCTACCGCGCCCTCGACTCGCTCGACGACAACCGCGACGGGAAGCTCTCCGGCTCCGAACTCCGCGGACTCGCCCTCTGGTTCGACCGCAACCAAAACGGTCGCTGCGACCCAGGCGAAGTCGTGCCCATCGAAGATACGCTGATCGAATCGATTGCCACTTCGTTCACCGGCCGCGACGGCGACTCGCTGGTCAGCACCGGTGGCCTCCGCCTCGAGGACGGCCGGACGCTCCCCACTTGGGATTGGATCGCCGCGCCGATTGCCCCCCGGCTTGTCGGCTCCGGGAATGGCCGTTTGTCCGTCGGCGTCGGTCGCTTACAGATGAAGCCCTAGTTGCAGTAGCATCTAGGCTGGAATC
>JBDTTK010000604.1:0-3389 GCA_039930685.1 Bryobacteraceae bacterium
GAGAAGCTCGGCTCGCGGGTGATCGGCATGTGGAAAGTGATTGAGCCCGATGGCGTCGCCGAGGTCCAGAAGACGAACAAGGATTACGACGAAGTCTACCTGTCGACGCGCTATGCGAGTGTCGCGCATTGGAAGGCCTCGCGCGAGGGCGTTCAGCACGGCGGCAATGGCACCGATTGGGACAAATGCCAGACGGCGCTCCGATTTCGAAACAGCGTGACACTGCAGACGAATCTGATCTTTCTGAAGGGGCAGATGGCGCCGAACGGTCCTTACTTCATGCCGGGGCTGAAGGAGACGTACGAGAAGAGGCCATGACCGTTTGGGCGAGGAGTGAGCCAGGTCCGGCGAGGTTCTACGCACGCCGTGCGCTTTGATCGAGCACGCGGCCGAGGAGTTCTCGGATCGTCTTTCGCGAGACCGGATGACGCAAATCCGGAGCGAGTTCCGCCAGCGGTTCGAGGACGAAGCGACGGTCCTGCATTCTCGGGTGCGGAACCTCGAGCTCGGGTGACCGGATGATCGACGTGCCGTAGAGCAGCAGATCGAGGTCGATGAGCCTGGGTCCTTTGGCGACCTTGCGGATCCGCCCCATTTCGCGCTCGATGCGCAGGAGGACGCGCAGGAGTTGGCGTGGGAAGAACCGCGTTTCGGCTTTGGCAACCATATTGAGAAACTGAGGCTGCGAAGTCACCTCGAGGGGCGCGGTTTCGTAGCGGGAAGAAACCGCCACGACATGGACGTCTGATTCTTCGAGGCGGCGCAGCGCCTCATCCAGATGCGCGGCGCGATCGCCGAGGTTCGTGCCGAGGGCCAGGTAGACGGTTTTCAAAACAGTTTCGGCTGGATCCCCATGCTGAGGCGGCGGGGAACTTTGAAGTACTCGAAGGCGTGGTCGGTGGCGACGCGGCCGCGCGGGGTGCGGTCGAGGAAGCCAAGTTGCATCAGGTAGGGCTCGTAGACTTCTTCAATGGTGTCGGCCTCTTCGTCGATCGAGGCGGCGATGGTGTTGACGCCCACGGGTCCGCCGCCGTATTTCTCGAGGATCGTCATCATGATTTTCTGGTCGATTTCGTCGAGGCCGAACGGATCGACTTCGAGGAGGTCGAGGGCTTTCATGGCGACGTCGCGATCGATGTGGCCCGCCGCGCGAACCTGCGCATAGTCACGGACCCGCCGCAGCAGGCGGTTGGCGATACGCGGGGTCCCGCGGGAGCGCCGTGCGATCTCTTCCGCGCCGTCGGTATCGACGCGGACTTCGAGAAGAGCGGCGGAGCGCAGCGCGATCCTGGTCAGTTCCGGCACGTCGTAGTGATTGAGCCGCAGGACGAGTCCAAAGCGACCGCGGAGGGGCGCGCTGATGAGTCCCTGCCGAGTGGTTGCACCGATCGCGGTGAAACGCTTGATGTCCATGGCGACGGTGCGGGCTCCGGGTCCGGTGCCGATGAGGATGTCCATGCGGAAGTCCTCAAGGGCGGAGTAGATCATCTCTTCGACGTCGGGCAGGAGGCGATGGATTTCGTCGATGAAGAAGACTTCGCGCTCCTGCAAGCTGCTGAGAATGCCGACGAGGTCGAGCTTCTTTTGGAGGATCGGGCCGGAGGTCTGCTGGAAACCGACGCCCAACTCTTGCGAGATGATGCTGGCTAGAGTGGTTTTGCCGAGGCCTGGCGGTCCGTAGAGCAGGACGTGATCCATGGCTTCGCCGCGGCGGCGGGCGGCCTCGATGGCGATCGACAGGTTTTCTTTGACTTTGGATTGGCCCGCGAAATCGGCGAGCCGGCTGGGGCGCAGCGAGACTTCGAACTGTTTGTCATCGTCGGCGGCGGCAGCCGAGACGACGCTATCGGGGCGCATGAAACTTCTAGTTTAGCGGTCCGCGCTGTGCGTGGTGTGGCGCCTGTATCGCCGCAGTATGCGTCTAGCCCGCGAGGCTCAGCGGAACGTACGTCTCCTGCTCCGGGGCGATCGGCGACGCGTTCTGGCGGGCGCCGATTTCGACCCAGGCTCCGAGAAGGTTGCGTAGCAACGTCTCGACGTCAGCCATTGGAGCGTCAACCTGCTGCAGGTTCGCGGCGTTGAGTTGGCGCTGCATGTAGTCATACAACTCGCGAAGGTTGCTCGCGATTTCGCCGCCGGCCGAGGTGTTAAGCGACGTGCTCAGTTCATGAAGAATGGCGTGCGCTTTGGCGACCTGGTTCGACCGCTCGACGACGTTGCCCGCCGCAAGGTGCTGTCGCGCGCTGGCGATCGAATCGATCGCGCCGCGGTAGAGCATCCGGACCAACGCCACCGGATCGGCCGTCAATACTTCCGTTTCGAGAAACCGCTCGTACGTTCCCATACGTGAGGCTTATCGGCTAGGCGGCGAGAATTTCTTGTGCAATTCGGAGGACGCTTTCGTTCGGAATCTGCCGGACGACTTCCCGCGTTTCTTTGTTCACGATGCGGACCACGGCTTTATGGCTGTTCCGATCGAAGAAGAAAGTAAGCTCGTTGTCGCTGCCGAACGTGTCCTGTGCATTGATGGCACGCACTGCTTGAATTAGTTCGCGTTTTTCCTTTACCTGCTGCTGGCTTGCGGTCTCGACCGGGCTGATGATCACGTCCGGGGTTCTGGTAGGTATGATTTCCATACGCGCCTCACAAGGCTGGTATCCGATCGCGCGCGGCGGCCGGCCGGAATACCCCTTGAAGGGACTTATCGGCGTGCTCGGATTAAGCTTGAGTCGAAGAGGCTAATTGCCTTCGGCGCTTTGGGAGGCGCAGGGCCCCTCGCTAACGGTCGGCTCGAATGATCTGGCCGGTTCGCCGTTAGACCACGTCCGTACGAGTCTGTGGGAAAACGGGCAGTGCGAAGTCCCAGTCGTCACGTGCGGGCTATCACCAGGCACCGCATTTTCAGTCGGCATTGATGAGCTGATGGATCATCGGGAAAGTCGCTCACGGGGCGAGGTTATTGGGAGCGCGACCTTACGGTCGCGCCTCACCCGTTTGCGATTTTCACACAGGCTCTTACGGTCGTAGCTCGAAAGGTTTGGCCGGCAGATTAGGCGAGATTGAGAACCTTGGCGACGACGCCGGTTTCCTTCTCGATCTTCTTTTGGAGAAGGGTGATGGCGTAGATCAGCTGCTCGGGCCGAGGTGGGCAGCCGGGGACGTAAACGTCGACCGGAATGACCTGATTCACCGGGACCAGCGCATAGTTCGAGAACACGCCCGTCGAGGTAGCGCACGCGCCCATCGAAATCACCCATTTGGGTTCGGGCATTTGCTCGTACAAGCGCCGGATGACGGGAGCCATCTTGTTCGAGACGCGGCCGGCGATGATCATCAGATCGCTCTGGCGCGGCGAACCGCGCATGACTTCGGCGCCGAAGCGCGAGATG
>JBDTTK010000605.1:0-3386 GCA_039930685.1 Bryobacteraceae bacterium
ATCATCATCGCTCCAACTGCTTCATTATGATCGCTTGTCCGCTTTTCGGAACACCCGGAAGGGGTGCCTCGTAGTAGTAGAATGAGGGGCGCAGTACGGAAACGGAGGCCCTGATTGATACTAGGCAAATTCTGGAGCGCATTCCGCGCACAAATAAACAAGGTGGCCAACCTCTTCTGGGAAGCGGACCCCATCGCTCAGATGCAGTACGAGCACGATTCCGCGGTCGAACAACTCAAGGAAGGCCGCCAGGGCCTCGAAATCTATCGCGCGCTCGTCGAGCGCGTCACCCGCCAGACCAACACGGGCCAGATGCACGTGCAAAAACTGGAGGCGGAAACCAAGGCCTATCTCAAAGCCGGCCAGCGCGATGCCGCCGCCAAATTCGCCCTGGAACTTCAGAAAGCAAAGAAGGATCTGGCTGCGAACGAACAGCAGCGGGTCATGCATGAGGAAGCCTACGGCAACAACCTCAAGAAGATTCAGCACGCGACCAAAAAACTGGGTGAGGTTCGCGAAAAGATTCAGCGCTACGACGCCGAGCTGAAGATGAGCGCGGCCGAGGCCGAAATCGCCAAGCTGGCGCAGTCCTTCAACCTGGACGTCAGCACGGACTTCGGGCAGATCGAACAGGTCCTGCAAGGCAAGATCGACCGGAACCGCGCCACCACGCGCGTCGCGGCGGATCTGTCACAGGAAGGTCTAGCCTCCATCCAGGCGGAAGAGAAGATGGAGCAGGTGATGGCCGAAGATGCCCTCGCCCAGTTCGAAGTCGAACTCGGCCTGCGCTCGCCGGAGACCACCAAACTCGCCGATTCCGCCAAGGACCTGGGTCCGGCTATCTCGGAGCCGGCCACCCAAACTACGAAAACGTAGCCAAGACGCAAACGCAATCCATGAGCTGGTTCACAAACCAGCCTTGTACAAATCCAAGTCTGATCCAAGGAGGATATTCGTATGGCTTCCAGCGGCAGTCCACGCCCCGCATTTTATTTGGCAGTATTCCTGGTGGTGGCGGGCCTGGTAGGGCTCGGCCTCTGGCGTTTCGGCGCTCTTCCGGGCGTGAATTCCGGAAAGTCCGGTTCAAGCGGAACGGCCGCGCCGATTGAGGCGCCTGACTCCTCTGGAATTACAACCGCCAAAGACTATACCTATGTCCCCGCCGCCAAGCTCCCTCCGGTGCAAGGTATCTCCAGCTACAAGCCGCTCTCGGACCGCACCGTGCATTTCGCGATCAATGTATGGGCCGGCTGGGCTCCGATCATCTTCGCGAACAACGGCTTCAAGCCCGGAAAGCTGTGGAAGACGCCGGGCGGAAAAGATTTCAAGGTTGAGCTGACCCTCATCGACGATCCCATCGCCATGCGGGCCGCCTACGCGGCCGGCAACGTGCACATCGGCTGGGGAACGCTCGACATGGTTCCGCTGTTCATGGAAGCGCTCCACAAGGACTCCCGCGTCATGCCGCGCATCTATCAGCAGGTCGACTGGTCAAACGGCGGCGACGGAATCGTGGTCCGCGACAACATTAAGAGCGTGACGGACCTCCGGGGCAAAACCATCGTCCTTGCGCAGAACTCGCCCTCGCACTTTTTCGCCTTGAACGCGCTGATTAACGGCGGCGTCCAACCCGGCGAAGTGCAGTACAAGTTCACGCAGGACGCCTTCCAGGCCGCCGCCGCGTTCAACGCCGACAAGAACCTCGCCGGCGTTGTCAGTTGGGCGCCGGACATCTACAACCTCGCGAAAGTCAAAGGCAACCGGATGCTCGTCTCCACGGCGACCGCAAACAAGCTGATCGCCGACGTGTGGTTCGCGCGCGCCGATTTCGCCAAAGACAATCCGGACATCATCGAGGGCCTGGTCCGCGGAATCTTCGACGGCATGGAAGCACTCAAGGACCAGAGCAACAAGACCGCCGCCGCGAAGTTGATGGCGGGCGGCTACTCCATCCCGGAATCCGACGCGCTCGGCATGCAAGGCGACGCGCACTCCACCAACTGGGCCGAGAACCAGGCTTTCTTCCTGAATCGGAACAATCCCACCAACTTCGAACGCACCTGGAACACGGCGTATTACCTCTATAAGCGCATCGGCGCGGTGTCCGACAAAACCGAATTCGATCAGGTGATGGATTTCTCCGTCATTCAGAAACTCGGCAAAGAACCCAAGTACTCCGAACAGAAGAACGAGTACGACGTCCAGTTTGCACCCACCACAGCCTCGTCGATTCAAGGAGAATCCACCGAGATTCTGACCAAAACCGTCGTCGTTCACTTCTTCCCGAACTCCTGGGACCTCTCGAAGAAAGTCACGGAAAATGTCAATGGCAAAGACGTCGACAAGCTCTACGATCCCAACGCGCAGTTCGTCGTCGAAGAAATCGGCAAGCTGGCAGGCCAGTTCGGCGCTGCCCGAATAGTCATCGAAGGCCACACGGATTCGTCGATGAAGGGCCAGGTCCCCGAAGACTCGGTAAGAGAGCTAGCCGCCAATCGAGCCAACTCCGTCAAGGAGGCCATCGTCAAGAAGTTCCCCAGCCTCCAGCCAAACCAGTTCGCGGTCTCGGGCCTCGGCTGGCAGCGCCCGGCGGACCCGGCCGACCCCTTGAACAACGCCAAGAATCGCCGAGTAGAAGTGAAGGTGTATCCGCTGGAATCGCAAAAGTAAATGGACGCCAAAACAGGCATCTTCGATCTCCGCATCCTCCCTGCCCCTCCGCTCCGGTGGCTCATCGCCGCGAGCGGATTGGGGTTCGTGATCGCACTGTGGTTCCTCGCAACCACAGGGGCGACGCCCGAAACCCGATGGATCTCGCCGGTCATTCTGCCTTCGCCAATCGAAGTCTTCAAAAGCTTCGGACCGCTCTGGTCGGAGCGCGGCCTGCTCGATAGCATCGTCGCCACTCTCCGCCGCGTCCTGCTCGGATTCGGAATCGCTGTTCTGGTTGGCGTTCCCTTCGGCATCGCCGCCGGATCTTGGCGCGTTCTCGAGTGCGCCGCCATGCCCGTCGCGCTCTTCTCGCGCAATATTCCGGTCGCTGCGCTGATTCCGCTAACCATCCTCTGGTTCGGAATCGAAGAGACGCAGAAAATCATGTTTATCTTCATCGCCTGCGTTCCGTTCGTGTATTCGGACGCCGTCCACGCCATCACCTCTGTGCCGGACCGCTACGTTGAAACCGCCGAAACGCTGGGCGCCAGCGCGGCACAGGTCATCCGCAAGGTCCTGGTTCCGTTGGCGCTTCCCGACATTTATAAGAGCCTCCGCTCACTCTTCGGCCTGGCGTTCGGCTACATCATGCTCGCGGAACTGATTAACGCCGAACACGGCCTCGGCTACCTGCTTTCCACCAGCCAACGCCGCGGCCTCTCGGAACACGTCAT
>JBDTTK010000606.1:0-3380 GCA_039930685.1 Bryobacteraceae bacterium
TTCGCGGCGGGCCACTGCGCTTGCCGCCATCGGGGCGGCCGCCTTGAAATGGCTTTCCTCTAGGGGGTCCGCCTTCGGACGGACGTCCGCGCGGCGGGCCATAAGGCCGGCGCTCTCCCGGGCCGGATTCGCCTTGCGGAGGACGCCCACGCGGAGGACCGTACGGACGCCGATCGCCGCGATCCGAATCGCCTTGCGGCGGTCGCCCCCGCGGCGGTCCATACGGACGTCGGTCATCGCGCGGACCGCCTTGGGGCGGTCTGCCGCGGGGCGGTCCACCTTCCTTCGGACCTCGGCCCGCTGGACCACTATAAGGCCGGCGTTCGGGACGCGCATCGTCTCCTTGCGGTGGCCGTCCGCGCGGAGGGCCGTACGGACGGCGATCGTCTCCGGAGCTTGGCTTTCCGCGCGGGGGGCCGTAGGGTTTGCGTTCGCCGCGATCCGAATCGCCTTGCGGCGGACGCCCGCGGGGTGGTCCGAACGGACGGCGGTCATCGCGCGGTGGAGTCTTGCGAATGGGTTCGCTTCGCGACGGCGCCGCTGCGTCAGCGGACGGGGCGTCGGGGGCTGCCGCAGGCAACGCGGCTGGGGGCTTCCGTAGCGTCATGCGGATCGGCTGGCGACGCGGCGAGTCATCTGCCGGAGGAGGAGGCGCAGCCGCGGGACGTTGATAGGTTGAACGGCGAACCGGCGAATAGCCGCCACCGGCTTTGTCGGCGGTGGATGCGCCCGGACGCGACGTACCAGCGGGCGCGGCTTCAAGTTCAGCGGCCGCGAGCAGAATCTCGTCCGCGACCATCACCACCGAGCGCATGGCGACAACGTCATGCACGCGGACCATATGCGTGCCGTTCAGGATCGCGGCGGTGACGGCGGCGGCAGTGGCGAATTCGGTTTCCTCGGGCGTCTCGCGCGCGACGAAGTGCTTGCGAGATGGCCCGGCGAGCACCGGAAGATCGAGCGAGCCGAGCTTCGCCAACTGCGCGAGAATTTCGGCGTTCTGCTCTTTGCGCTTCCCGAAGCCGAGTCCTGGGTCGACGCAAATCGAAAGCTTGTTCATCCCCGCGATCCCCGCGCGATGGACGGCGGCGCCCAGGTCGTTGAGGATCGTGCTCATCACGTGCTTCATGGGCGGCATCTTGGCCCAGGTCTCTGGCGTTCCGCGCATGTGATTGAGGATCAGCGCGCCGTTCGCGTTGGCAACCGTCTTCGCGATCTGCGGATCGAAAGTAAGCGCGCTGGGATCGTTGATGATCGACGCGCCGAGCGAGAGCGCCTTGGCCGCGACGCCCGACTTGTAGGTGTCGACCGAAATCGGAATCTGCAGTTTGCCTTGCAGCCGCTTCAGTACCGGCACCAGCCGGCGCAGTTCTTCCGCTTCCGAGATGCGCGTCGAACCGGGGCGCGTGGATTCCGCGCCGATATCGATGATGTCGGCGCCTTGCTCCTCCAGTTCGATGGCCCGCGCAAAGGCGCGGTCGGGGTCGGCATATTTGCCACCGTCGGAAAAGGAATCCGGGGTGACGTTGAGAACGCCCATGATCAGGGTGCGGTCCCCGAGAGTAATGGTGCGGTCGGCGAGTTTCCAGTCGAGGCGCTTACGCGGCATGGGTAGCTTCAGGGTAGCGTATGCGCGTCGAAGAACCGAATCGGATGCGAACCGGGAGAGCCGATGGATGGCGGCTCTCCCTTATTTTCCGGAAGTTCACGAAGCCACTGTTTATCAAAGCGGGGCAGAACGCTACGGCATCATGTTGTCGCTGTTGGTGATGATCACTTCTGTTCCTGAGCCAGGATTGCTATTGCTCCAACCAAGGGGTGGACGTCCCGGGATTGTCACGGTACAGCGGATCACAAAATCACCGGGCGTGACAGCTCGAAGGGGCGCTCCGCCGGAATGAAAGTTGCGGGAGTGGAAGCCGTTGGGTGAGCCTGCGTCAATCACGATGTCGATGGTTCCTTCATCACAGACGAAATTGACATGGTCGTTTACTTTGAACCGAAGTGGCGAAGGCTGGTCAGGGACGACGTTATTGCCATTGACAATCAGTTTGACGACCTTCGGCACTGGCGGAGTGGATGGGGCGGACATTGATTTGATCTCCTTCGTTCATCCGGCTCGTCCGTGACGGGCCAGGCTGGCCGCAAGTTCGGCGCTTCACTGCGACGGCTTGTCGGTTAATAGGGCCACGAACCTCGAATCTCGGTGCAAGCCATCAAGATCGGGTTCGCGGTTGAGACTCGCAAGCAAGGTGCTCGGAGCATTCTGAAGAATGGACAATGTCTTCTCGCGACGGTCGAGTGCCTCGTACGTTAGCACCGCCAACCGCATTACGGAGGGATTTCCGGGCGCAATCGAGAGTGCCTGGCCGATCTCAAACTCGCTGCGAGCCTTGTCTCCCAGGAACGCCGACGCAAGCGCCAGGCTCGCGCGGGGCACAGATCGCTTCGGGTCGGCGGTGAGTTCACGTTCCGCGAGCGAACGAGCCTTTTCGTACTCGCTTCGAGCGTCCTGTTTGCGACCCAGATGTCGATAGGCGTAAGCCAAATTTAGGTACACCGCGATGTTCGGTGAACCGAGCGTCAGTGCACTTTGAAACATCTGGAGAGCGTCGACGGGCCGCCGCTGGAGATTATAGAGAGCTCCCAGATTCGACAGCGCAGACGCCGTCCTGCCGATTCGCAACGCCTCGATCAGAGTTTGCTCCGCCTCGGCGAATCGGCCAAGACTCATCAGGACTCCACCAAGATTGGTAAAGCCCGTTTGTAGGCCTGGCACTAGCGTCGTTACTTTGCGAAACAGTTGTTCTGCATCAGTGAAGGCTCCCCGACCGTAATAGTAGGTGCCCAGATCCAGGTAGGGTCGATATGCGTCGGGCCGAGCGGCGATCGCTTGTCGATACGTTGCGATCGCAAGGTCGGGACGCTCAGTCACAAAGTAAAGGTTGGCCAGTCGCCGCCAGGCATCGGGGTTGGACGAATCGAGTTCGATGGCCCGCATGAAGTCTTGATTCGCATTGGTGTAGTTGCTCTGCTGTTCGTTCCAAAGACCGGACACCAGCAGTACCGGCACCGAATCTGAATTCAAACTCTTGGCTCTCGCGATGCTGACGCCGGCCTGAGCGAGTTTTTGTTTGTCCCCGGTCATCATGGAGCGTTGCACCAAGGCTTCCGCAAGGCCGGCGTGCACGAGCGCCGACTTCCCGTCGAGATCGATCGCCTTTTGAAAAAATGGGACGGCCTCATCCCCGCTTCGGTTGTCCCGCGTCATGAAAGCGACGCCCTGCAGATAGTATGGATACGCTGCCGCATTGACCGTCTCCGGCGGACTCGACGCGTGGAACGCCCCCGCCACTGTCGCCGTCAACGCCTTCGCCAAC